>NZ_LZLL01000558.1:0-1332 GCF_001669335.1 Mycobacterium sp. 1245852.3
TGACTCGACGAAATCGACCATTTCGGGAGCGACGGCCATACTCACGTCATGCCCGCGGCGAACCAATTCACGGCCGATCGTTAGGTACGGCTCGACCTCGCCACGCGTTCCCCAATTTGCCAGCACAAACTTCATCGCGGTCATGACTGTTCGATTCCCTGGCGCATCGTCGGATTGCAAGCGGCGGCCCACGCCCTCGGCCCAGACGACCGCAGCATAACCGGACACCCAGTGCTAGTTCAGCGAGTTGCGCTGACTCACGGAACCCGTTGGCAATGTGGGCGGCGGACGCCGAAACCTGCCGTCGCCGCGGAGCCATGTCTAGGCTCTGGCTCTACCGGAGATGTGGGCACCGGGGCTGTGGCCGGCCGTGGGTACGTCGACCCGCGTCGTCGGCATTTGGCTCGGTTCGGGAACGATACGTCGCCGGGCGGCGCGACAACCGAAAGTTTGAGATCCGCAATGAGATTTGTGTTGGCGAGCTACGGGACTCGAGGCGATATCGAGCCGTCGGTTGTAGTCGGCCGTGAGCTGCAGCGCCGAGGGCACGACGTGTGCATGGCCGTCCCGCCCGACTTGATTCCGTTCGTCGAATCGGCCGGGCTCGCGGCGGTTGCTTACGGCACGGACACCCGTGCGTACATGGCCGCACAGCGCAGATTCTGGACATGTTTTTTTCGGAGCTTCTGGAGGATTCGAGATCTGATCAGGTTCGGGCTCCAGGTGTCGGCGCTATCGATCCAGTGCTGGACGGAGGTGTGCGCGACGTTGACATCGCTGGCGGACGGAGCCGATCTGCTGTTCACCACCATTCCGTGCGAGCAGGCCGCAGCCAATGTCGCCGAGCACTACGGCATTCCGCTGGTCACCCTGCACTACTACCCGGTACGGCCCAACGGACGGTTGATCCCGCTATTGCCCGGACCCATCGCGCGCTTCGCGATGAAGGTATCCAAGTGGCTGTCTTGGCGCATGAACAAGGGCTTCGAGGACGCACATCGCCGTGAGCTAGGTCTGCCCAAGTCGACAAGCCCTACGCACCGGCGAATCGCCGAGCGCCATTCGCTGGAAATCCAGGCCTACGATGACTTTTGTTTCCCGGGGTTGGCCGCCGAATGGAAGAAGTGGAATGGCCGACGGCCCTTTGTGGGTGCGCTGGCGATGAACCTCTCCACAGACGCCGACGACGAGGCGCGGGACTGGATAGCCGCGGGGGCACCGCCCATTTGCTTCGCCTTCGGCAGCATACCGGTCGAATCTCCGGCCTTCACGGCCGAAATGATCAGCGCGGCCTGCGCAGAATTGGGGGAGCGGGCACTGATATGCGCCGGC
>NZ_LZLL01000559.1:0-4661 GCF_001669335.1 Mycobacterium sp. 1245852.3
CACGCCGGCTTGGGAGAAGGTCAATGCCTTGATGGACCGCAACTTTGGTCCAGTGCTGCGAGGCCGCCAGCCGGCGACGTCATTGAGCGGATTGTCCCGCTCCGTCGACGAGGTGTTGCGCAGCCCATGACCGCGATGGACGCGACCGGCGCGGCCGCCCCGGCGGGCAAGGCGAGGCCGAAGCCACCGCAGAACCCGAGCCCGTGGCGCCGACACGCATGGGCGGGCCGGTTGTTCGTCGCACCCAACATGGTGGCGGTCGCGGTGTTCATGCTGTTCCCGCTGGGTTTCTCGCTCTACATGAGCTTCCAGCGATGGGACGTGTTCACCCCGCCACAATTCGTGGGTCTGAAGAACTTCGGCGACTTGTTCACCTCGGATCCGCTCTTCTTGATCGCGATCCGCAACACCGTGATCTTCACCGTCGGAACGGTCGTGCCGACGGTCCTGATCAGCCTGGCCGTCGCCGGGGTGCTGAACCGGAAGGTCAGGGGCATCGGCGTCTTCCGGACGATCGTCTTTCTGCCGTTGGCGATCTCATCGGTCGTGATGGCGGTGGTGTGGCAGTTCGTGTTCAACACCGACAACGGCTTGCTCAACATCATGCTCGGCTGGATCGGACTCGGGCCGGTCCCATGGTTGGTCGAGCCGCGCTGGGCGATGGCCTCACTGTGCATCGTCAGCGTCTGGCGCAGCGTGCCCTTCGCCGCCGTCGTGCTGCTGGCCGCGATGCAAGGCGTTCCGGGTACGGTCTATGAGGCCGCCAAGATCGACGGTGCCAGTGAGATAAGGCAATTCGTCTCCATCACCGTGCCGTTGATCCGGGGGTCGATATCGTTTGTCGTCATCATCTCGGTCATCCACGCATTCCAGGCGTTCGACATGGTCTACGTGCTCACCGGCCCCACTGGCGGGCCGGAATCGGCGACCTACGTCCTGGGCATCATGCTGTTCCAGCACGCGTTCTCGTTCCTCGAATTCGGATATGCCTCCGCGCTGGCGTGGGTGATGTTCGCGGTCTTGCTGGTGCTGACCGTCGTGCAGTTGCGAGTCAGCCATCGACGATCTTTGGAGAATTCGCGTGGGCTTAAGTGAGGGTGTCCTCAAGCGCACCGTCTTGCGCGGCGCCGTCGTCTATGGCGCGCTGCTCGCCGTCGCCTGGTGCGCCCTGTTTCCGATCGCGTGGGCGGTGTCGGGTTCGCTGAAAACCGAAGGCGAGGTCAGCGAACCCACGCTGTTGCCCGCACACCCGCGGTGGTCGAACTACACCGAGGTGTTCGCGCTGATGCCGTTCGGGCGAATGTTTTTCAACACCGTGCTGTACGTGGGCTGCGTCACCGCCGGCCATGTTTTCTTCTGCTCGCTGGCCGGATATGCCTTCGCGCGACTGGATTTCCGTGGCCGCGACGCGCTGTTCGTCGTGTATCTCGGCACCTTGATGGTGCCCCTGACGGTCACGGTGATCCCGCAATTCCTGGTGATGCGAACCCTGGGCTGGGTCGACACCCCATGGGCGATGATCGTGCCGGGGTTCTTCGGCAGCGCATTCGGTACGTACCTGATGCGGCAGTTCTTCCGCACCCTGCCCACCGATCTCGAGGAGGCCGCGATACTCGACGGTTGTTCACCGTGGCAGGTGTATTGGCGAATCCTGCTGCCCCACGCGAGGCCGGCCGTGATGGTGCTCGCGGTGCTCACCTGGGTCAATGTCTGGAATGATTTCTTGTGGCCGCTGCTGATGATCCAGCGCAACAGCCTGGCCACCCTGACACTGGGCCTGGTCCGGATGAAGGGCGAATATGTTGCCCGATGGCCGGTTTTGATGGCAACCTCGATGCTCATCATGCTGCCTCTGGTCATCATCTACGCGATCGCGCAACGCTCGTTCGTCCGCGGGATCGCCGTCACCGGGATGGGCGGTTGACCATGGCCTCGGTGACTTTCGAGCAGGCAACCCGTCGCTACCCCGGAGCGGATCGCCCCGCCCTGGACAACCTGGACTTAACTGTCGCCGACGGCGAGTTCGTCGTTCTGGTGGGGCCGTCGGGATGCGGCAAGACCACCTCGCTGCGGATGGTGGCCGGCCTGGAAGCCGTCGACTCCGGCCACATCCGGATCGGCGACCGCGACGTCACCAACGTCGATCCCAAGGATCGCGACGTTGCGATGGTCTTTCAGAACTATGCGCTCTACCCGCACATGACGGTGGCCCAGAACATGGGATTCGCCATGAAGATCGCCAGGACGCCGAAGGCCCAGATCCGCGAGCGGGTGCTGGACGCGGCGAAACTGCTTGACCTGCAACCCTATCTCGACCGAAAGCCGAAAGACCTGTCCGGCGGACAACGCCAACGCGTGGCGATGGGGCGGGCGATCGTGCGCCGGCCGCACGTGTTCCTGATGGACGAGCCGCTGTCGAACCTCGACGCCAAACTAAGGGTGCAGACCCGTAACCAGATCGCCGCGCTGCAACGGCGGCTGGGCACCACCACCGTCTACGTCACCCACGACCAGGTCGAGGCCATGACGATGGGCGACCGCGTCGCCGTCCTGCGCGACGGCGTGCTGCAGCAGTTCGCACCGCCTCGCGAGCTCTACCGAAACCCGGACAACGTCTTCGTGGCGGGTTTCATCGGATCCCCGGCGATGAACCTGTTTACCCTCCCTGTCGTGGATTCGGCTGTGTCGCTGGGTGATTGGCCGATAGCATTGCCCCGCGAGGTCACCGGCGGTGCAGGTGAGGTAGTCGTGGGGGTCCGTCCCGAACATTTCGAGCTGGGTGGTCTCGGCGTCGAGATGGAGGTGGACGTGGTGGAGGAGCTTGGGGCGGACGCCTACCTGTATGGGCGAATCACCGGTTCGGGCAAGGTGATCGACGCGCCCATCGTCGCGCGGGCCGACGGGCGAAACCCTCCGCAGAAGGGCAGCCGGGTGCGCCTGCACCCGGTACCCGGGCACCTGCACTTCTTCGGCGTCGATGGCCGCCGAATTTGCTGAACGATCCGGACGGGGGGCTGCGGTGACCACAAACCGTGCCGACTTGGTGTGCGAGGGCGGTGGCGTCCGGGGTATCGGACTGGTCGGCGCGGTGGATGCGCTCGCCCAGGCCGGCTACCGATTCCCGCGCGTCGCGGGAAGCAGCGCCGGTGCGATCGTCGCCTCGCTGGTCGCCGCCCTGCAGGTGGCCGGCGAGCCGTTGAGCCGGCTGGCCGAGGTGATGCGCACCATCGACTACCGGAAGTTCCTCGACCGCAACTGGATCGGGCGGATACCGCTGATCGGCGGGGGACTGTCGTTGTTGACCTCCGACGGTGTCTATCGCGGGGCATATCTCGAACAGTTGCTCGCCAGCCTGCTCCGCGATCTGGGCGTGCGGACGTTCGGCGATCTGCGCACGGGCGAAGAGCCCACCCAGTTCGCCTGGTCGCTCGTCGTCACCGCCAGCGACCTGTCGCGGCGCCGCCTGGTTCGAATCCCTTGGGACCTCGGCTCCTATGGCATCGACCCCGACGCCTTCCCGGTGGCGCGCGCGGTGCACGCGTCGTCGGCCATTCCCTATGTGTTCGAGCCCGTTCGGGTCGGCGGCGCGACGTGGGTGGACGGTGGGTTGTTGTCGGACTTTCCGGTCGAGCTGTTCGACCGGCCCGATGCGCAACCGCGATGGCCCACGTTCGGGATTCGGTTGTCGGCGCGTCCCGGCATCCCGCCCACCCATCCCGTGCATGGCCCGGTGTCGTTGGGACTTGCGGCGATAGAGACCCTGGTGAGCAATCAAGACAACGCTTACATCGATGACCCGTGCACCGTGCGGCGCACCATCTTTGTGCCCGCCGACGAGGTCAGCCCGATCGACTTCAACATCACCACCGCGCAACGTGAAGCGCTCTATGCCCGAGGATTGCAAGCGGGCCAACAGTTTCTGCAAACCTGGAACTACGCCGACTATTTGAAGGCCTGCGGCGCCCCGGTGCACAAATCACCGTGACGGCGTCGACCGTTCGTGCCGCTTATCCGCGCGGGCAGCGGAGCGCATGAACGCGACGCTGCACCCGCGAGACGTCGTCGAGGGAGGGCAGCTGGTTGGTGATCCGGGTGACCTCCACACCGATATCGATGGAACTGATCGGCCAGAGGCGACGCGCGATGAGATCCCTTGCGATGACGGTGATGTCGTCGTCGCAGAGCCGGCGGCGCGTCAACGCCACCAGCGGCACGTACCCGGTGACCGGCATGCCGGAGGGGTAGCCGGCGCGCACGAAAGCCACAATGCTTGTCACCCAGTGCGACAGGTCCATGCGTCCACCTCGCTAACCGCCGCGGCTTGCGTAAGCGGCAGTGCTTGCCATAGCTAGCAACGTACCACCGGTGACGTCATCTGCTGAGTAACGCCACACAGTTAAACGCATTTTTTACGGCCGGCGATGCGGCGCACGGGGAGTGGTCCCGGTGGCGATTCGCCGGCCATGGCGCGCCGTAACGACGTTTGGCCGCAAGGCTTTCTAGTATTGCCGGCGTGGTGGATCGCTATGGAACCGATGTACTGGCCGCAGGACGACGCAAGCCCCGCTCGACGGAACATCCGGCCGAACTTGGCCTGGTGGTCGAGGACGTGCAAACCGGATATGTCGGCGCGGTGGTGCGCGTCGAATATGGTCGGGTGG
>NZ_LZLL01000560.1:0-16244 GCF_001669335.1 Mycobacterium sp. 1245852.3
GGCGTGGCTGCGCGAACTGACCGGCCCGCAAGCCTGGATCGTGATCGAGAAGATCCTGGCCGTCGACGAGGCGCTCGAGCCCACCCTGCCGGTCGGCGGCACCACCGGTTATGACGTGTTGCGCGAAATCGGCGGTGTGCTGGTGGATCCGGACGGCGCCCCCGCGCTGACCGCGCTGGTGGAATCCGCCGGGGTGGACTACGGGGCGATGCCGGACATGCTGGTGGACCTCAAGATCCGTTCGGCCACCGAAACCTTGGCAAGCGAACTGCGCCGGCTGCGTCGCAGTATCGCGGCCGCGGCCGGCGTCGACCACCCGCGGTTGCCCGAGGCGGTGGCCGCGCTGCTCACCCACATCGGGGTCTACCGCAGCGACTACCCCGGCCTGGTCGCGCTGCTGCCTACCGCGCTGGCCGAAACCCAAGCGGCCGCACCGGAATTGGGGCCCGCACTGCAGGTGCTGGCCGCGGCGCTGGCCCGCGGCGGGGAACCGGCCACCCGCCTGCAGCAGCTCTGCGGGGCCGTCACCGCCAAGGCCGTCGAGGACTGCCTGTTCTACCGCGACGCCCGGCTGGTCTCGCTGAACGAGGTGGGCGGCGAGCCGCACCGCTTCGGTGTCGGTGCCGCCGAGTTTCACCACAACGCCGCCACCCGCGCGCGGTTGTGGCCGCAGACCATGACGACGCTCACCACGCACGACACCAAGCGCGGCGAGGACGTGCGGGCCCGGATCTCGGTGCTGTCGCAGGTGCCGTCGCTGTGGACCGAGTTCCTTACCCGCTGGGAGAAACGCGCCCCCTCCCCCGATCCGGCGACCGGACAGTTCCTGTGGCAGAACATCTTCGGCGTATGGCCGGTCAGCGGCGAGGTCACCGCCGAGCTGCGCGAGCGACTGCATGCCTACGCCGAGAAGGCCATCCGCGAGGCGTCCTGGCATACCTCGTGGAACGACCCGGACGCCGAATTCGAGGACGCGGTGCACCGGTGGCTGGACAGCGTGCTCGACGGTCCGGTGGCCGGCCAGCTGACCGAGCTTGTCGCCCAACTCAATCCGCATGCCGCCAGCGACGCGCTGGCCCAGAAGCTGCTGGCGCTGACCGTGCCCGGGATTCCCGACGTGTACCAGGGAACCGAGCTGTGGGACGACAGCCTGGTAGACCCGGACAACCGCCGGGCCGTGGACTACTCGGCCCGGCGCGCCGCCCTGCAGGACTTGAAACATCCGAAAATCCGGGTCGTCACCACGGCGCTGCGTGTGCGCCGCCAGCACGCGGACACCTTCCTGCACGGCGAGTACGTCCCGATCCTGGCCAACGGCGAGGCCAGCGACCACGTGCTGGCGTTTCGCCGCGGCGAGGACATCGTGGTGGCGGTGACCCGCTGGACCGTGCGGCTGGCCGAAAGCGGCTGGGGCAATACGGTTGTGCCGCTGCCGGACGGAACCTGGAAGGACGCGCTCACCGGCGTGATCGCCGACGGCCCCACCTCGGCGGCACAATTGTTCGCCGACCTGCCCGTCGTGCTGTTGGAGCGCCACCATGACTGAATTGCAGACGACTGACTTCCGGGTCTGGGCGCCCAAGCCCGCGCTGGTTCGTCTCGACGTCGACGGCCAGACGCACGCCATGACGCGCTCGGCCGACGGTTGGTGGCATGCAAGCGTGGACACCGCGCCGGACGCCCGCTACGGCTACCTGCTCGACGACGACCCCACCGTGCTGCCCGACCCGCGCTCACCGCGCCAGCCCGAGGGCGTGCACGCCCGCTCGCAGTTGTGGGATCCGGCCGCCGCCGCGTGGACCGATACCGCGTGGGCGGGCCGCCCGGTCGAGGGCGCGGTGATCTACGAGATGCACCTCGGCACGTTCACCGAGGCGGGCACCTTCGACTCGGCCATCGACAAGCTGGACTACCTGGTCGAGCTCGGCGTGGACTTCGTCGAGCTGATGCCGGTGAATTCCTTTGCCGGCACGCATGGTTGGGGATACGACGGCGTGCTGTGGTACAGCGTGCACGAACCCTACGGCGGCCCCGACGGGCTGGTGCGCTTCATCGACGCCTGCCACGCCAAGGGGCTGGGGGTGTTGATCGACGCGGTGTTCAACCACCTCGGCCCGTCGGGCAATTATCTGCCGCGCTATGGGCCCTACCTGTCGTCGGCGAGTAACCCGTGGGGCGAGGGTATCAACATCGCCGACGCCGACTCCGACGAGGTGCGCCGCTACATCATCGGCTGCGCGCTGCGCTGGATGCGCGACTTCCATGCCGACGGCCTGCGCCTGGACGCCGTCCACGCGCTGGTGGACACCACCGCGATCCATATCCTCGAGGAGCTCGCGACCGAAACGGATTGGCTGGCCCAGCAATTGGGGCGTCCGCTGTCGCTGATCGCCGAGAGCGACCTGAACGATCCACGGCTGATCACCCCGCGCGAGCGTGGCGGCTACGGCCTGACCGGGCAGTGGGCCGACGACATTCATCACGCGATCCACACCGCGGTTTCCGGCGAGCGCCAGGGCTACTACGCCGACTTCGGCAGCCTGGCCACCCTGGCCCAGACGTTGCGCCACGGCTTCTTTCACGCCGCCACCTATTCGTCGTTCCGCCGTCGCCGGCACGGCCGGCCGCTGGACACCAGCGCGGAATCCGGCATCCCGGCCACCCGCCTGGTCGCCTACACCTGCACGCACGATCAGGTCGGCAACCGGGCCCTGGGCGATCGGCCGTCGCAGAACCTGACCGGCGGCCAGCTGGCGATCAAGGCCGCGCTCGTCCTCGGATCTCCTTACACCACCATGCTTTTCATGGGTGAGGAATATGCGGCGTCGACCCCGTTCCAGTTCTTCAGCTCGCACCCCGAGCCGGAACTGGCGAAGGCCACCGCCGAGGGACGCAAGGCCGAGTTCGCCGAACACGGCTGGGACGCCGACGAGATTCCCGACCCGCAGGACCCGCAGACGTTCGCCGACTCCAAGCTGGATTGGGCCGAGGTCGACACCGGCGAGCACGCCCGGCTGCACCGCCTCTACCGCGACCTGATCGCGTTGCGGCGCGAGGATCCCGACCTCGCCGACCCCTGGCTGGAGAACCTGACCGTCGACTACGACGAGGACCAAGGCTGGATCGTCGTCGCGCGCGGACGGTTGCGCATCGTGTGCAACCTGGGCGCCGAGCAGGTGCGCGTCCCGGTCACCGGTGAGCTGGTGCTGGCCTGGGACGAGCCGGCGGTTCATCCCGACAGCACCGAGCTGCCTGGGCATTCATTCGCGATATTGCGGAGCACGGGTGGCTCCGGCTGAGCGCGCTTCGTCCGACCATGGATGAGCTCCGCTTCACCCGGGAGGAACTGAAGCGATTCCACGGCAGCACCGTGCCCGACCTGATCTCCGAGCAGGTCCGACTGCTGTTCGTGGGCATTAATCCCGGCCTGCGAACCGCTGCCGTACAAGCACATTTCGCGCCGCGCGGCAATCGGTTCTGGCCGGCGTTGTACCGCGCCGGCATCACCGATCACTTGATCGACGCCTCGTCAGGGTTTGCGCCGGACGACTGGAAATACCTGGTGCGGCGCGGGATCGGCATTACCAACCTGGTCGACAGGGCGACCGCGGGCGCCGACGAGCTCACCGCCGCCGAACTGATCAACGGCAGGCGGAAACTGGACCGGATGGTTGAAAAGTTCGTCCCGCGTGTCGTCGCAGTCCTCGGGATCACCGCATACCGAGACGCTTTCGGTCAGCGCCGCGCCGAGGCGGGCAAGCAAGCGTCGCCGTATGACGCAACCGAACTGTGGGTGGTTCCCAACCCAAGTGGCCGCAACGCTCATTCGACGTTGTCGAGCCTGGCGGCCGCATACGGCGAAGTTGCTAAAGCCGCCGGAATCCTCGCAGATTCTTCATCGCGATTCTCTCGACGTGAACGGGCTGTGGACAACTGAATAGCGGCCGGGTGGGCTGACCCCCGATGATGCCGCCATGAGTCAATCTGAATTCGGCCACCCACTGCGACGCATCTGCCGGCGCAAGCCGAGCCGCCGCGCCCCAAATCCGCCGTCGGGCCGGAACGCCGTGCGCCATGACATGCCGCCGCATCCCGGCATTGAGCTGTTGTGGAGCGGTCCCGGACCAGGCGCCAACGACGACGAGGGCGCCTGAGCGGCGGCTACACGATGGCCCGGCCGGCCGGGCGCACCGCCCGGGCGACCGCGTCGGCGAGCGGATCGATCTCGTCGGCGGTCAGCCCGGAGATCGTGATGCGGATGCCCGCCGGCGTGTGCATCCGGAACCGGCTGCCCGGTGCGGCCGCCCAGCCCGCGGCGAGCAGGCGCGACACGGCGACCGCCTCGTCGGGAACCGGCACCCACACGTTGAGCCCGGAGCGCCCGTGCGCCTCGACGCCGCGCTCGGCCAGGGCATCGCAAAGGCGGGTTCGGCTTTGGGCGTAGTCCCGCTCGGCGGTCGCCACCAGCTGCGCCGCCGCCGGGTCGGACCACAAGTCGACGGCCAGCCGCTGCAGGATGTGGCTCACCCAGCCCGGCCCGAGCCGCAACCGGCCGTGCACCCGCTCGACGGTGCGACGGTCGCCGGCAAGCACGGCCACCCGCAGGTCGGGGCCGTAGGCCTTGGACGCCGAGCGGACGAACGCCCAGTGCGCGGTGCGGCCGGCCAGGGTGTGCAGCGGTGCGCCGGAGATGCCGGCGCAGTGGTCGTCTTCCACCACCAGCAGGTCGTCGGCTCGCCGCGCCAACAGCGCGCCCAGCGCAGCGGCACGATCGGCGGAAAACGCGGCTCCCGTGGGGTTTTGGGCGCGGTTGGTGAGCACCAGCGCGCGCACCCCGCCACCCAGCGCGCGGGCCAAATCGTCGGGCAGCGGGCCGTCGTCGTCGACCCGCACCGGTTCTGCCGAAAGACCCAGTGCGGCAAGCAGATCGAGAAGGTTGGCCCAGCCCGGATCCTCGACGGCCACGCGATCGCCGGGCCGCAGGTGCGCGGTGAGCGCGCGTTCGATGCCATCCAGCGCGCCGCTGGTCACCGCCAGGTGGTCGGCGGGGACCCCGTCGGCGGACAGCGCGCGGCGGGCGAACTCCCCCAGCGCCGCCGAGACGGCCGGCTCGCCGTAGAGCACCGGTGGCTTCGCGTCCGGGCCGGGCGGCGACGCGCCCGCGATGGGCAACAGGGCGGGGTGCGGATTTCCGGTGGACAGGTCGCGCACGCCGGCGGGCACGTCCAGCCCGAGCAGCGAGCGCGGGGTGGTCGCCGGGCGATGGCGCACGCGGGTGCCGCGCCGGCCGGCGGTCTCGACGGCACCGCGCTGACGCAGCAGGCGGTAGGCGGCGGCGGCGGTGTTGGCGTTGACGCCGAGCTGGGTGGCCAGCTCCCGCACCGGCGGTAGCGCGTCGCCGGGCGCCAAAGCGCCGCCCGATATCGCCGCCTCGACGCTGGCGGCTATGGACTCCGCGCCGGTTCCGGTTATGCTGTTTTGTACTGGCACGCAATATATTATGTACTAGAACAAATCTGAGGGCAACGCCGTGGACACCGCATACCAACCGACCGCACGCACCACGCCGACCCGCTACCGGGAGCGGGCGCACTACGACCGGCCCACGGTGCACGCCATCCTGGACGAGGCGCTGATCTGCCACCTGGGCTACCTGAGCGCCGGTCGACCGGTGGTCTTGCCCACCACGCACGCCCGGCTCGACGAAACGCTCTACCTGCACGGTTCGTCCGGCGGCGGCCCGGTGCTGGCGGCGAAGGCGGCCGAAGCCGCGGGGTCGGGCCTGCCGGTCTGCGTCACCGCGACCCTGGTCGACGGTCTGGTGCTGGCCCGCTCGGCCATGCACCACTCGGTGAATTTCCGCTCGGTGGTGGTGCTGGGCGATGCGCGCGTGGTGGACGATCCGGCGGAGAAGTCGCGGGCGCTGGGCGGCCTGCTGGATCACATCGCGCCGGGGCGCGCCGCCGACTGCCGAGCCCCAGATGCGCGCGAGCTCGCCGCGACCGGGGTGCTCGCCCTCGACCTCGTCGAGGTGTCGGCGAAGGTGCGCAGCGGCCCGCCGGCCGACGATCCGCAGGACCTGTCGCTGCCCCATTGGGCGGGCGTGCTGCCGCTGAGCCTGACGGCCGGGCCGCCCGTGCCGGCCGGCGACCTGACTCCGGGCACCGCCGTGCCGGCGTACTTACGGGGTGACCGACGCTGAGCCGCGTGCCCGTCGGGTGTCGTCCCACCAGGAGCCGACGAGCATGACGGTGCCGGCCCAGGCCATCCCCAGCAGCCAGCCCGACAGCACATCGCTGACGTAGTGGACCCCCAGATAAACGCGGGAAAATCCGACCACGAACGTCACGGCGGTGGCCATCGCCCAGACGATCACCCGCCCGGTCCACCACGAGACGAGCCAGCGGGTCAGCAGCCACGCGGAGATGACCATGCTCGCGGCGGTGCCGGTCGCGTGCCCGGACGGAAACGAATAGCCGTCCGCGTCGACCAGGGCGAACGGCAGGGCCGGGCGTTGCCGGCCCACCAAGACCTTCGCCGTGAACAGCACCAGGGGGATGCCCACACCGGCAACCAGTGCCAGCACCACGGGCCGCCACGACCGGCACCGCCAACCGGCGACCACCGAGATCGGCAAGGCGACCGCGGCCAGGAAAAGCGGACTCCCCGCGCCGGTCACCACCCTCAGGGCGGTGGTCAGCCACAGATCCCGGTGGGTGGCGAGCCACCGCGTCGTCGGTTGGTCGAATCCGGCGATGCCGTCGCCCTCGAGCACGTCGTCGAGCACCTCGGTGAAGCCGACCGCCAGCGCCACGACGACGAGCAGCCCGAGGGTCAACGCCAACCCGGCGACCTCGCTCACCCGCAACCGGCGCGCCAGCGCCCGTTCCCTGGCGCCGATCCGGTCGCGCAGCCAGGTCAGCGTCTCACCGATCACGGCGTTGTGGGACACCTTGTCCCACAACGCGATTAGCAGGGGCCCGCGCCGAGCGATCCATATCGCCGCCCACACCAGCAGGACGAGACACGCCACCAATCCGGCGCTGACCGGGCCGAAACCGCTGGTGCCGGGTCCATATGGCGGGCG
Organism: Mycobacterium sp. 1245852.3; assembly: GCF_001669335.1. NCBI lineage: Bacteria > Bacillati > Actinomycetota > Actinomycetes > Mycobacteriales > Mycobacteriaceae > Mycobacterium > Mycobacterium sp. 1245852.3. Next base: position 7,088 of record NZ_LZLL01000560.1, read on the forward strand.
CATCTATCGCGGCCCCGGCCGCTAAAGCAGCAGGTAGCGGTAGGCCGGCGAGCCGGGTTTCAGGGTCTCGACGTGCAACTCGGTCGCACGCATCCGGGCCAGCAGGCCGTCCAGGTCGGCGGAGGACCCCAGCTGGATGCCGACCAGCGCCTCGCCGGTCTCCCGGTTGTTGCGCTTGACGTACTCGAACAGGGTGATGTCGTCGTTCGGTCCGAGCACGGTGTCCAGGAAGCGGCGCAGCGCGCCGGGCTCCTGGGGGAAGTCCACCAGGAAGTAGTGCTTGAGGCCGAGGTGCACCAGCGAGCGTTCGAGCACTTCGCCGTACCGCGACACGTCGTTGTTGCCGCCCGAGATCAGGCACACCACCGTCGAACCGGGCTCGATGTCGGCGTCGAGCAATCCGGTGACCGACAGCGCGCCCGCCGGCTCGGCGATGATGCCCTCGTTCTGGTAGAGGTCGAGCATCGCGGTGCACACCGCGCCCTCGTCGACCGCGGTGATCGAGACCATGTCGCCGGCGGCCGCCAGCGCGGCGTAGGTCAGGTCACCGGCCCGCCGCACCGCGGCGCCGTCGACGAACTGGTCGACGTCTTCCAGCGTCACCGGCTCCCCGGCCGACAGCGCGGCCATCATCGCCGCGGCGCCGGCCGGCTCGACGCCCAGCACCGAGGTGTTGCGCGTCCGCTCGGCGAGGTAGGTGGTGATGCCGGCGATGCAGCCGCCGCCGCCCACCGGGACCACCACCAGGTCCGGCTCGGCGCCGAGCTGATCGAGTAGTTCGGCGGCGATGGTGCCCTGGCCCGCCATGGTCCGCAGGTCGTCATAGGGCGGCACCAACGTGGCGCCGGTGCTCGCCACGTCGGCCAGGGCCGCCTCGGCGGCCAGGTCGTAGGTGCTGCCACCGACGATCAGGTCGATGAAGTCGCCGCCGTGGTAGCGGATCCGGTCGCGCTTCTGCATCGGCGTCTTGGCCGGCACGTAGACGCGGCCGTGCACCTGCAGCATCCGGCACGCGTAGGCGAAGCCCTGCGCGTGGTTGCCCGCCGACGAACACACCACCCCAGCCGCCAGCTCCGCCTCGGTCAGCTGGACCAGCAGGTTGTAGGCGCCGCGCAGCTTGTAGGAGCGCACGATCTGCAGGTCCTCGCGCTTGAGGTAGACCTGCGCGCCGGTGATCGCCGACAACCGGTCGCTGAACTGCAGCGGGGTCGGCGTGACCACCGCGGCGATCCGCTTGGCCGCGCCGTCGATGTCAGCCGCGGACAGCGGCGAGACGCTCGGACTCTGGCTCAATTCGGCGGACACTGATCAATGGTGCCACGGCGGCCGACCAACTCCGGAATTCAGTCGACCGGGGTCAGCACGAACACCGGGATCTGACGGTCGGTCTTGGTCTGGTACTCGGCGTAGTCGGGCCAGGCCGCCACGGCGCGCTCCCACCAGGTCGCCTTCTCGTCGCCGAAGACCTCGCGGGCGTCGTAATCGCGGGTCACCGAGCCGTCCTGCAGCTCGACGCGGGGATTCTTCTTGATGTTGTAGTACCAGACCGGATGTTTCGGCGCCCCGCCCAAGGAGGCGACGACCGCGTACTGGCCGTCGTGCTCGACGCGCATCAGCGGCGTCTTGCGCAGTTTGCCGGTCTTGGCGCCGACCGTGGTCAGCAGGATGATCGGCTTGCCCTTCATGTCGGCGGCCTCGGCGCCCCCCGACTCGGCGTATTTGTCAGCTTGCTCGCGAGACCAATCCAACGGCGACGGTTCGTATTCTCCGGTAAGCGGCATGCCAGTCACTCTAGGCGCGGGTCGAGCCGGCGAGGTAGTGCGCCAGCACCGGGCGCAGCCATTCGGTCAGCGTCGCGTCGTCCATCGCGACCAGCGCGGGTACCCCAACGACATTGCGCGCCATGGCGATTCCCAGCACCTGCGATCCCACCATCGCGGTCCGCTCGGCGGCCCGGTCGGGGGTGATGGTGGTCAGCGCCGGGGCGACCTTTTCGACGAACACCTCCAGTAGCGCGTCGGCGGCGACCCGGTTGGTCGCGGCCGCGCGCAGCAGCGGCAGGAACGGCCCGCCCGGATCCCATACCCGGATGAGGAACGGCACCAGGATGTCGGCGATGCGTCCCGGGGCGACGCCGGTGAGGTCGGGGAAGGTGATCTCGAGCCGCGAGACCGCGGCGAACAGGTCGGCCTTGTTGCCGAAGTAGTGCATGACGAGCGCCGGGTCGACGCCGGCCTCGGCCGCGATCGCACGGATGGTGGTCCGCTCGAAGCCGTGGGTGGAGAACAGGGTCCGCGCGGCGCTCAGGATCGTCGCGCGGGTGACCTTGCCGTCGCGGGTCTTACCGGGCATGCCGAAATTCTAGTTCAACAACTGTTGACATGGCTAGCGGCCCGGCTTACGTTGATTTCAACAGTTGTTGAATCGGCTCGGCGAGGAGACCCAGACATGACCGTAACCGTCATCCAGGTCGGGCTGGATCCCGACGTCATCGACTACTCGTCGCCGGAGTTCGCCCAGTTCGCGGGCCTGTCGCGGGACGCGCTGCGGGCGGCCAACGACGACAACGTCGCAGGCCTGCGCGCGGCGGGCTACCGGGTGGACAACTGCCTGATCGACTTCGGCACCGCCGGCGCCGACAAGGCCGCCGCGTGGCTGCGCGCCAAGCGTTACGACGCCGTGCTGATCGGCGCCGGGATCCGCCTGGTCGCCGCCAACACCCTGCTGTTCGAGTCGATCGTCAACATCGCGCACACCACCCAGCCCGGTTGCCGCTTCGTCTTCAACCACGCCGCGCAAGCCACCCCCGGCGACATCCGTCGCTGGTACCCGCAACCGGAAGGAGCGATCCGATGAGTACAACCACGGTTCACGAGGTCGACGTCCTGGTCGTGGGCGCGGGCCCCACCGGCCTGACCGCCGCGGGCGACCTGGCCCGCGCCGGGCGGTCGGTGACCGTGCTGGAGCGCTGGCCCGCCGAGAACCCGACCAGCCGCGCGTTCGCCGTCATGCCCCGGACTCTGGAGCTCCTCGACGCGCGCGGCGCGGCCGACGAGCTGCTCGCGATCGGGCAGCGCGGACCGGACGTGACGCTGTTCGCCAAGGCCCGCCTCGACCTGACCCGGCTCGACTCGGCCTACCCGTTCGTCCTGATCACCCCGCAGACCAACGTCGACGCCGCGCTGCGCCGCTACGCGGTGGCCGAGGGGGCCGACATCCGGCGCGGCGTCGAGGTGGTCGCGCTCGCGCAGGACGCCGCGGGCGTCACCGTCACCGCCGGACCCAAGGGCGACGGCGATCCCGCCCACCGGCAGACGTGGCGGGCGCGGTATCTGGTCGGCGCCGACGGCGCCCACAGCACCGTCCGGACGCTGCTGGGCGCCGACTTCCCCGGCAAGACGGTGCTGACCTCGTTGATGCTGGCCGACGTCAAGCTGGCCCACGGCCCGGCCCGCGGCGGGCTGGTGGTGGGCACCACCGGTGACGTGCTGGGTTTCCTGGCTCCCTACAACCGGCACGACGCGGACGGCTCGTGGTACCGCGCCCTGGTGTGGGACCGCAACCACCAACTGCCCGACGACGCGCCCGTCGACGACGCCGAGATCGTCGACGTCCTCGCCCGCGCCATGGGCACCGACTTCGGTGTGACCCAGATCGGCTGGAAGTCGCGATTCCATTGCGACGAAAGGCAAGTCGCGCAGTACCGGCACGGCCGGGTGTTCCTGGCCGGCGACGCCGCGCACGTGCACTCCCCGATGGGCGGCCAGGGCATGAACACCGGCATCCAGGACGCCGCGAACCTGGCCTGGAAGCTCGATGCCGTGCTCGGCGGGGCCGACGACGCGCTGCTGGACACCTACCACAGCGAACGCCACCCGATCGGCAAGCGGGTGCTGGTGCAGTCGGGGATGATCGCCCGCGCCGCGACGCTGCATCGGCGGCCCGCGATCTGGCTGCGTAACCTGTTGGCGCCCAACCTGCTTCGCCTTCCCGCCGTGCACGACTTGGTGGCCGGCAGTTTCGCGGGCACCGGGTTGCGGTACGGCCGGCGCGGGCTGGTCGGCACCCGGGCCGCCGCGATCCCCCTCGTCGAGGGACGGTTGACGCAGCTGCAGCGCGGTGGCAACTACGTCTTCATCCGCGAATACGGCGCCGCCCCGGTCGAGGCGCCCGGAATGGTGCAGGCCGAGCGGGCCGACCACGGCCCCGCCGTGGTGGTGCGTCCCGACGGGTACATCGCGTGGGCCGGCGCATCGGCGCAGGCGCCGGAGGCGATCAGCAACGCGGCGGTGGGCAATTCCCTTGCCCGCGCGGTGATTTCGCGCTAGTCCGCGTTCTCGGGCTGCTGCGCGACGAACGACCGGAGTCGGCGGCGGGTCTGGTGGTCGTCCGCGCCGGGCTCGCCGTCGCTGTGCCGGCCGCGCGTGTAATCGCCCTGCCACGGCACCTTCTCGTTGGCCGCACCGGCCGCGGCCTCCTGTTCACGGCCCAGCGCGCCGCGCGAGCCGAGGAAGTGCTCGTGCTTGCGGTGCAGCTCCTCGTCGGATTCGATGGGCCGCAGCTCAGGCGCGAACTCCTCCAGCTCGGCCCGGCGCTGCGGCACGATCATGCAGATCGGCTCGTCGATCTCGAATCGCACCGGCATGAACTCCCGGGTGAATTTCCAGTTCATGCTGAAACTCGAGCTGGACCAATCGGTTTCGACGATGCCCTCCAGCGGGGAGATGGCGTCCTTCGGATGATTGGCCGGTCCGCGAACCAGCAGGTTGTAGCCCGGCGGGGTGCGGAACAGGATGGGCAGGTGCCAGGTCAGGATGCCGTAGCCGAAGTGGCTCGACGGCAGGAACTGACCGCTGTCGCGGGTGTCGGGCGCGATCATCAGGTTGGTGCGGTCATTGCCGCCCATCCAGGTCGCGGTGAACGCGCTGCGGTTGCGCACCTCCCAGCCGCTCTGGTTGGCGATCAGCATCGGCAGACACCGGTGCGGCCAGCCCTGGCGGATCTCCGACATCCACTCCCGGCCGATCGGCGCGGGGCTGATCGGCGGTGCGATGTCGTGGGTGATGTACCCGATCAGGGGGCGGGGTTGCCCGCTGGATTTCTCAGTCATCACATCCTCGCTTCACCGGCCGCTGGTGAACACCGCCGACCCTCATCCACGTCGCCAACGCACTATCGCGACCAAACGTTAACGGTCTGTGAACCGCACCGCCCGCCGAGAGCGAGCGATCACTGGGTCCTGGCCAGCTCCGCAATGGTGTTCACCCGGCGGACGGCCGCGGCGATCTCCTCGGCGAACTCACGGCGCCGCCGGGCGATATCCAGGTCCGCCACGCCGTCGACCAGTTCACGATGCCGGGCCAATCGCAGCGCGGTCTTGAACAACTCCATCGACCTCGACTCGGCGCTGGCGATCCTGCGTTGCAGCTCCCACTGCTTGCCCACCTCGAGACATTCGGCGAGAAACGCGTCCTCGTCGAACGATTCGTCGTCGTAGTCGGCGAGCCGGTCGGCGACGATGTGGTAGGCGTCGAGGAACGGGCGCAGCACGAGGTGCGCCAGCAGCACGTCGGCCTTTTCCAGCAGGCCGCGCACGTCGCCCGCGCTGGCCGCCTTGCTGGTGTCATCCACCCGCCCGAGCAGGCGGACCTCGTCGGCGAGCTCCTTCTCGAATTGCGCTCGCGCGGAGAACAAAAACTCGAACTTCAGCAATTCGCGCAACTTCAGCGCCTCATCGCGCACGGCGCTCGGCTGGACCAGCCCGTCCACCGAGCCCTCGGCGTCCTCGGTCGCGGCCAGCAGCGCGGTCTCGGCGATCGCGCGATCGACCACGATGTGAATGGCGGCGTTGCGGTAGAAGGCGGCGACCAGGTGCTGTTCGGCCCCGATGCCCCAGACCGGTTCGGTGCCGGCGTCGTACACGCTGACCACGCCGGAGGCCACCAGCTGGTGCAGGGTCCAGCGGATGGTCGAGCGGTTGGTCAGGTCGGCGGCGCCGGCCACCTTCCAGTTGCGCGCCGCGATGTAGCTCGCCAGCGGGCGCACGGTGGCCAGCACCTCGCTGATGGACAGCGAGCGGTCGGCGCCCAGCAGTGCGAGGCTCACCACCGCGGTCGGGGTGACGGGCGTGGCGCGGTTGATCCGGTGTTCGACGTCCAGCGCGATGCGTTCGATCTCGGTGCTGGCGCCGGACTCTTGCAAGGCGCGCAACTCCTCGAGGCGCTTGCGCAGCGGCAGTGGTTCACCGAAGTCCAGGTACGCGCGGCCGAGCCGCTCACCCTGCTGGCGCGCCAGCCGGATCAGGAAGCGGAAGTCTTCGGGCCGCTTCGTCGCACCGTAGGCCTCGGTGGTCATGGCCTCCACCTCGTGCAGCTGGTCGTACACGATCGACGTCGGCACCAGATACACCTCGGGGCCGTCGATTTCGTCGACGGCGTCGCTGATGTAGCGCAGAATCCCGAACACCGGCGGGCGCAGCTTGCCCGTCCTGGTCCGGCCGCCCTCGATGGACCAGGTCAGGTTGGCGTGGTTTTGCACCAGCTGCGCGGCGTACGCGCGCAACACGAAGCGGTAGACGGGAATGTCCTTCGTCTGGCGCCGGATGAAGATGGTTCCGGTGCGCTTGGCCCAGGCGCCCATCGGGAAGAAATTCAGGTTGGCGCCGCCGAAGGTGAGCGCGGGCGATAACCGGTTGGCCTGGATCACCTCGGGCAGCAGCAGCCCATCCAGATAGGAGCGATGCGAAAAGGCAAACGCCAGTGTGGCTTTGCGGTCCAGCTTGCGCAGCTGGGCGATCTGGTCCTCGTCGGTCAGCACGTCGTAGGCGCGCATCAGCCAGCAACTGAAGCTGCGCCAGGCCTTCACCGCCCGCTCGTCGAGCGAGGGCGCCATCTCGCGCAGGTAGCTTGCGGCCTCGGCGCGCACGCTGTCCAGCTCGCGCCCCAGCTCGTGGGCCAGCTTGCCCAGCCGCTCGTCATACCATGGCGCGCCCAGCAAATCGGCGACCTCGGCCGGGTCGGTCGACAGCGGCGACGTCGATTCCTCGACGATGCCGGTGCGCTGCAACAGCTTTCGTAGCCCCACCCGGCCCATTTCGCGGGCCGCGCCCGCCGGTCCCCCGATCATGCCGGCTGCACCGATGCGGTCTCGGCGGGCTCGTGCACGTCCGGATGCAATTCGGGCGCGTAGAGCTGCTCGATCTCCTCGGCGTATTTCGCCATGATCGGCTTGCGCTTGAGCTTCATGGTCAGCGTGATCTCGTCACCGCCGGGCTCCCACAGGGTGGGCAGCACGCGAAATCTCTTGATTTGTTCCACCCGGGACAGTTTCTCGTTGCCCGCGGCCACCCCGGCGGCGATCTGCGCGATGACCTCCGGGTCGGCCGCCAGCGCGGCCGGCGAGGCGTCGGACAGGCCGCGCTGGGCGGCATACGGGCCGACCGAGTCGGCGTCGAAGACCATCAGCGCGGTGTTGTAGGGCCGCCCCTCGCCGATGGCGATCATCACCCCGACCATGGGACACGCGGCCAGGATGGCGTTTTCGATGTTGGCCGGCGACATGTTTTTTCCGGCGGCGTTGATGATCAGCTCCTTCTTGCGGTCGACGATGCGCAGGTAGCCGTCGGCGTCGAGCTCGATGATGTCGCCGGTGTGCAGCCAACCGTCGGCGTCGATCGCCTCGGCGGTCTTCGCCGGTTCCTTGCGGTAGCCCTTCATCACCAGCGGACCGCGGACCAGAAATTCGCCGTCCTCGGCGACCCTGCCCTCCAAGCCGGGCAGCAGCTTGCCCACGGTGCCCAGCCGCGTGTCGTCCGGATGTGCCACGCTGGCAGCGCAACTGAGCTCCGACATGCCCCAGACCTCGCTGATCGGGATGCCTATCCCCGCGAAGAACGCCAGTGTCTCCTTGGGGATCGGCGCGGCGCCGGACACGGCCCAGCGCAGTTCGCCGAACCCAAGCCGCTCGCGCAGCTTGGACAGCACCAGCTCATCGGCTTTGGCCCACTCGGCGGTCAGCTCGGCCGGCTCGGGCTCGCCGCCCGCCAGCGCGGCGGCGCGCCTGGCGGCCACCGACATCGCCCATTGCAGCGCCTGGCGTTTGACGTCGTCGGCCTCGCTGGCGACGACGAATTCGATTGCCGCCTTGAGCTTTTCCCACACCCGAGGCACCGCGGCCCAGACCGTGGGCCGCACGTCGGGCAGCGCCGCCGCCACAGCGCGCGCGTCGTCGACGGCGGTCACCTGGGTGCCGAACACCTCCAGCGGGTACAGGGCCATCATCCGGTCGGCAATGTGCGCCGAGGGCAGATACGACGTGGTCCGGTCACCGAACCGGCTGCCAAGCACGGCATCGAGCCCGTGCGCCTCGAACAGCAGGCTGGCGTGCGTCATCTCCACGCCCTTGGGGTTGCCGGTGGTCCCGGAGGTGTAGATGAGCGTGACGACGTCCTCGGGTTGCACCGCCCGCCAGGTGGCCTGGAAGTCGAAATCCGTGCGCGCGGCGGCATACAGGTCGTCCACCGAGATGGCGCCGGGCGGCGAACCGTCGATGCACACGATGTGCTCGATGGGTGCACCGCTGGCGCGAATGCGGTCCACGTACTGCTCCTCGCAGATCGCTACCTTGGTGCCGGCGTTGTTGAACAGGTAGGTCAGCTGCTCGGCGGGCAACGTGTTGTACACCGAAAACGATGTGGCCCCAAGGTGTTGGGCGCCGATCTCAAACGGGTAGAACTCGATCCGGTTCGCCATCATCAGCGACACCGTGTCGCCCCGCCGGACCCCAAGACCGGCCAGGCCGGCGGCGACCTTGCGCACCTGCTCCGCAAGTTCCCGCCACGTCAACGTCCGGGCGCCGCCGGGCGTCCGGAGCGCAACGGCCTCGGGGTCGATCGACGCGGTGCGCTGGAACGCCTCGCACAAGGTGGCCGGGGCCTGCCCTGTCGTCATGTCCGTCCTCCTCGCCGCCGCATCAGCATCGCCTTCGTGAGCCTACGTCCGAGCACAGGGGCGGGGAACATATCGCGCGACTTCGCCGGCGGGGCCGGGTCACGACCCGGGGCGCCACAGCTGCACCGTGCTCGTCGCGCCGCCGGGCAGCTCGACCAGCTCGATCGGCGTGCCGTCCGGGTCGTAGACGAAGAACATCCGCACTCCCC
>NZ_LZLL01000561.1:0-2157 GCF_001669335.1 Mycobacterium sp. 1245852.3
CCGCGCAGGATGGTGTTCGGCGCGGGCACCACCGAGTGGAAGCTCATGTAGTGGTGCAGGGCGACGGGGTCGATGCGGGTGTCCACGCCGCCGCCGGCCAGCAAAGCCGGCAGCGTGGACGCGAACCGAACCCGGTGACTGTCCTCGGTCAGATACAGCGGCTTGATGCCGAGGCGGTCCCGGCCGAGCAGCACCCGCCCGCTGTCGCGTTCGACGACGGCGAAGGCGAACATGCCGAACAGGTGGCTGACGAAGTCATCGCCCCACCGGTGGTAGGCCTTGATCAGGACTTCGGTGTCGCTGTGCGAGAAGAAGCGGTAGCCGTACCCGCTGAGCTCCTGGCGCAACTCCTTGTAGTTGTAGATGCAGCCGTTCCAGGCCAGCGACAGGCCCAGCTCCGAGTCGACCATCGGCTGGGCGCCGGCCTCGGTCAGGTCGATGATCTTCAGGCGACGATGGCCGAGCGCGACCCGGCCCTGCGACCAGGCGCCGCCCGCATCGGGGCCCCGTGGTGTCAGCACCGCGGCCATTGCTGAGACCGCCGCTACGTCGGGCGCCTGCCCGTCGAGTCGGACCTCCCCGGTGACTCCGCACACGTCTTCGACCCTACCGTTGCCCGGATCGAAGCGCGCGTGAGCTTCGCCAAAAGCGCTGCAACGGGCCGCCGACGGCCGCGGCCGACCCGTGGTGATCACCGTGATCGACGGATGTGTGAACTGGATCGCACCGTCGCGATGTACCGGCGAGACCGCTCATGACTTGGTGGGCGGCTCGTCGTCACCGGCCGCCGCGTTGAACCGTTCGTGCGGGGCCAGTTCGCGGCGGCGTTCCTCGCGGAGCAGCTGCCAAAGTTGGCGCCCGTAGCGTGCGACCGAGTCGGCGGACAGCATCTCGTTGTGCGTGCAGTCCACCGCGTGGGTGAGCACGTCGCCGGAGGCGTAGGGCTCCCAGGAGCGGGCCAGCAGCGAACTGCGGTCGCTTTGGTCCCGCACGGCGGAGAACACGCAGATGTCGCCGTCGAACAGCCGGGGCTCGTGCAGCCGGTAGAGCTCGATGTTGTCGTTGAGGTTTCCGGCCAGCAAATCGACGAGCCGTCGGTGCCGTGGTATGTCGGCGACGCCGGATTCGCGCAGGAGCTCCGCCAGTTGCTCGTCGGTGGGCGGCCCGGTCTGCGCGTCGACGCTGATGTTGTAGGCCCGCAGGACGTCGTCGAGCACCTGCTGCTCGCCCAGGGCGTGCTCCGGCAGGGCGATCGCGTCGTCGATGCTGGGCTGGGCGTCGAGCAGGATCAGGCGCCCGATCGCGCGGCCACGGCGCTGCAGCTCGATCGCGATCTCGTGGGCGACGACCCCGCCGAACGACCAGCCCAGCAGGTGGTAGGGCCCGTCGGGATAGACGTCCTGGATCCGGTCGGCGTGGATCTCGGCCAATTCGCGGACCGACCGCGGGGCGGCTGCATCGGCCGATTGGGTTTGCTGAATGCCGAAGATCGGGCGGTCCAGGTACTTGCCGAGCACCCGATACGGCCAGCTCACCCCGCCGGCCGGGTGGATGCAGAACAACGGCACCCCCGAACCCTCCCGGAGGATCTGCACGGGAACGACGTCGTCGCCGTCCGCCGACTCGGCCCGCAGCCGCAGGCTCAGCGCCCTGACCGTGGGCGCGTCGAACAGGGCCCGTACCGCCAGGTCAACGCCCAGGCTGGCGTTGATCGCGGCGACCACGCGCATCGCCGAGATGCTGTCGCCGCCCAGGTCGAAGAAGGAGTCGTCGACGCCCACCCGCTCCACGCCGAGCACCTGGGCGTAGCTATCGGCCACGGCCCGCTCGGTGGCGGTGGCCGGGGCCCGGTATCCGCTGCCGGTGTACTCCGCCGCCGGCAGGGCGCGCACGTCGAGTTTGCCGTTGGGGGTCAGCGGCAACGCGTCGAGCGCCACCACCGCGGCCGGCACCATGTAGACCGGCAACCGCTCGGCCAGCGCGGTGCGCGCCTCGCCCGGGTCGGCCGTGCCGGTGAGGTAGCCCACCAGCCGCTTGACGCCCGGCTGGTCCTCGCGGGCGATCACCACGGCCTGCTCGACGTCGTCCAGCGCGGCCAGCGCGGCCTGGACCTCGCCGAGCTCGATGCGGTAGCCGCGGATCTTCACCTGCTCGTCG
>NZ_LZLL01000562.1:0-1936 GCF_001669335.1 Mycobacterium sp. 1245852.3
ACGGTGCTGGACCACATGGCCTACGACGGCCTGCACGACGTGTTCACCGACCAGCCGATGGGCGCGCTCACCGAGCAGCGCAACGACGTCGACCAGTTCACCCGGCAGGAGCAGGACGAGTTCGCTGCCCGGTCGCACCAGAAGGCGGCCGCGGCCTGGAAGGACGGCGTCTTCACCGACGAAGTGGTGCCGGTCAACATCCCGCAGCGCAAAGGCGATCCGCTGCAGTTCACCGAGGACGAGGGGATCCGCGCCAACACCACCGCCGAGTCGCTGGCCGGCCTCAAGCCGGCCTTCCGCCGTGACGGCACCATCACCGCCGGATCGGCCTCCCAGATCTCCGATGGCGCCGCCGCGGTGGTGGTGATGAGCAAGGCCAAGGCACAGGAGCTGGGGCTGAGCTGGCTGGCCGAGATCGGTGCGCACGGCGTGGTGGCCGGGCCGGATTCCACGCTGCAGTCGCAGCCGGCCAACGCGATCAAGAAGGCGATCGCCCGTGAGGGCATCTCCGTCGACCAGCTCGACGTCATCGAGATCAACGAGGCGTTCTCCGCGGTGGCGCTGGCCTCGACCCGCGAACTGGGCGTGAATCCCGACCTGGTCAACGTCAACGGCGGCGCGATCGCCGTCGGGCATCCGATCGGTATGTCGGGAGCGCGGATCACTCTGCACGCCGCCCTGGAATTGTCGCGACGCGGCTCCGGATACGCCGTCGCGGCGCTGTGTGGGGCCGGCGGACAGGGCGACGCGCTGATTCTGCGCGCGGGTTAGCCGCCCGATCGGACGTTTGCCGACGTTGCTGGCGCGGCGCGCCGGTGGCCGATTGTGATCTTCGTCATATTTGCCGATCACGGGGCTTTTCGGTGGGCGTTTTCGGCCCGCTGCGTCGCCGTCTGAGCGGCTCCGCCACCGGGTGGATGGGTAGCCCGTCCGCATGACAAACTTGACGGCGTGACTCGTCCGCGACCTCCTATCGGCCCCGCCCTGGCTGGTGCGGTCGATCTCTCCGGTCTCAAGCAACGGGCCCAGCCCGCGGCCGGCCCAGCCGCAGGGGCCACACAGTCAGCCGCCGACGGTGACCCCGGCATCATCGCGGTCACCGAGGCCAATTTCGAGGCCGAAGTCTTGCTGCGGTCCGAGGAAGTGCCGGTCGTGGTGCTGCTGTGGTCGCCGCGCAGCGATGCGTGTGTCCAGCTGCTCGACACGTTCGCCGGGCTGGCCGCCCAGGACAATGGCAAGTGGTCGTTGACCACGGTCAACGTCGACGTCGCGCCCCGGGTGGCGCAGATATTCGGTGTCGATGCCGTCCCGACCGTGGTGGCATTGGCCGCCGGGCAGCCGATCTCGAGTTTTCAGGGGATGCAGCCGACCGAGCAGTTGCGCGGCTGGCTGGATCAGATTCTCTCGGCGACCGCCGGAAAGCTTAGGGGCCCAAGCGGTTCCGCGGAGGCCGAGGCGGTCGACCCGGAGCTGGCCGCGGCCCGCCAGCAGCTGGAAGACGGCGACTTCGAGGCGGCTAAGACGTCGTATCAGTCGATCCTGGACGCCAATCCGGCCAACGCCGAAGCCAAGGGCGCGATCCGGCAGATCGAATTCCTGACGCGCGCAACCGCGCAACGCCCGGACGCCGTTGCCGTGGCCGACGCCGCGCCCGGTGACATCGAAGCCGCCCTCGCGGCGGCCGACGTGCAAATCCTCAACCAGGAGGTCGGACCCGCCTTCGATCGCCTGATTGCTTTGGTGCGCAGCACATCCGGCGACGACCGCACCCGAGTGCGCACCAGGTTGGTCGAGCTTTTCGAGCTCTTCGACCCGACTGACCCCGAGGTCGTCGCCGGGCGGCGCAACCTCGCCAACGCGCTGTACTGAGGTTTACTCGGGGGCCAGCCACAGCGCCGACGTGGGCGGCAGCACCAGCAGTGCCGAGGCCGGCCGG
>NZ_LZLL01000563.1:0-7934 GCF_001669335.1 Mycobacterium sp. 1245852.3
GCCCGGCTGGCCCATTCCTCGTCCACCGCGCCGCCGAGCGCGAGCGCCTGGCCCAATACCCTGCTCGCCGTGCGCAATCCGCTCAGTTGGACGTCAAGCGTGATCGGGGTGAGCGGTCCGGGCAGCGCCTCGTTGAGGGGGGACGCACTGAAGACGGGAAACCTCGGATCGATCTGGTCGTCGAATTCGCCCTCGATGCCTTCCGGTGCCGCACTGCGGGCGTCCTCGGAAGGCCGTCGGGAGTGGGCCAGCACCTCGACCGGGAGCGCGAGCCGCCCGCCGTGATTGATCGCGCCCGCGGTGTCGACTCGGCGACCGACGAGTCCGCGCGCGGTGTCGGCGACCGCGTCAAGCGCGTGCCAGCCGAACTGGAACGACCAATCTTCTTGTGCGGCAAAAACATCCATCTCGGGGACCAGTTGCGACCAGCTACGCACCCGATGCAGCCGGGACCGCGGGTCGGCGGCACGTAGCACCCGCCAGGCGGTGACCAGGTTGACGGTGTCCGGGCTGGCGAGGTCCACCACACCGGTGCGGTCGGTGTCGAGCACCGACACCAGAAAGCGCATCAGGTCGTCGAGATGAAGCACCCGCATGGGTTGGGTCGAGACCTTGGCGCGCAGCAGGGTGGCCACGGTGCGGCACACCATCCAGTCGAGCTGGCGACCGACCGGTGGCGCGATCCGGACCACGACGGTGGGGCCCCAACTCGACGAGACCAGGTCCTCGGCCGCCCGGTACAGCTCGGGCCGGCCGGCGGCCTGCGACACGAACAGCAGCCGGGACCCGGCGCGGGCGGCGGCATCGGTCACCCGTGCGAGGCCGTCAATGTCCGCGCTGCCCGGGGCGGTCGGGTCGATGGGGGCCAGGTGGATCACCGCGTCGGCCTCTTCGGTCAGGTCCCGCAGGACCCGATCGCGCAGCGACGCGCAAACAAACTCGACGTTGCGGTCCAGGCATGGATGAGGCAGTTCAGCAATGCCGGTGACCGTGTGCCCGGCAGCGATCAGCTGCCCAGCGACCAGCCGCCCGAGTGCGCCGGTGGCGTCGGTAACCAGGATGTGCACCTGGGCTCACCTCCCCCAACCCTCAGCATTCAACAATAGGCAAGTCGGCGTGGGCTACGCGACCGTTGGTCCGGTAACGGTTCGGCCGACCTGGTGTGATGTTGCCGGCCGGGGCTATCGCAGCGTCGCGCTGCCGTCCGCGGCGACGGCCGCCTTGGCGCCACCGATGTCCTCCCGCACCGACTCCTGCGCCGCGGCGGGATCGGTGACCACGGCCAGCGCACGCGCCCCGTCGGGCGTACGGACGGCCAGAAAAGCCTTCTCGGGCCGCCCCTCGCGGTCGAAGGGGGTCGTCCAGGCCTCCACGGTGCCGACGCCTTCCCACCCGACCGCCGCGTCGGTCGTCGGCTCCCGATCGACGGCGGATTGCGTGTCTTCCCAACGGAATTCGGCCGGTGGCTCGGTGCTGTACACGCCGAAGCTGTGTTTGGTCAGGTAGCCGCCGTTGGCGGTGATCAGGCCGCGCCGGCCCGGATTGGCCACCAGCAACTCCGCCATGGTGGCGATCGAATGCATCACGTAGTTGCTCCATGGTCCACCCGCGAACGTCAGACCGCCGGTCACCGTCAGCGGGCGGGCGGGATCGTCGGCGCTCAGCCCGAGCTCGGCCGCCGCCACCTGAACCGCGGAGGGGAAGCAGGAGTACAGGTCGACGTAGTCGATGTCGTCGATACCCACGCCGGCCAGCTCGAGCGCCCGCGCGCCGGCGATCCGGATCGCCGTCGAGCGGTGCAGTTCGTGACGTTCGGCGACCGACGGCGTGTCGTGGGCGTCGGTGCCCGCGTGCGGGTAAACCCACCGCTCGGCCGGAATCTTGAGGCGGGTCGCCTCCCCGGCCGAGGTCAGGACCAGCGCCGCGCCCTGGTCGACCATGTTGTTGGAGTTCATCAGCTTGGTGTAGGGCCAGCTGATCATGCGGTTCTGCGGACCGGCGCTGCGGATCTCGTCGGCGCTCGACGGCTTGCGGATCCAAGCGTTCGGGTTGTCCACCGCGACGGCGTTGAACCGGGCCCACAGCGCCCCGATGCGCTCGAGGTGATCGTCGATCGACTCGCCGTTCGCGATCCGCAGCGCCTCCTCGAACAGCGGATAGACGTAGGCGGGCCGGTCCAGGGAGATCCTGATCTCGGCGTCACCGGCCATCGGGACGTCGTCGCCGCTGATTTCGGCCATCGGGACCGAGTGGTCCTGCTCGGTCCACACCAGCTTGGCGCCCTTGGCCCGCAACCCGCGCCGGGTGCGCCAGGTTTCGGCGCCGGCCAGCAGCACCACCCGGGCGTGACCCCGCTGGATGTCCAGGCAGGCCTGGTTGACCAGCGACTGTGGCACGTTGCCCCCGACGGGGCTGTACAGCGTGCTGAAGTCCGTCGCCCCGATCCGCTGGCCGAGCAACAGGCCCGGGTCGCGGTATTGGGCCGACAGGATGTTGACGATGCGAATGGAGTCGACGGCCTGGATCACCGCGGGGTCGGCGGCTTGCCCGGCCGCGGCGACCATCAGGTCCATCGGCTCGACCGAGCGGCCTTGCGGGTCGATCTCGTCGCGATGGTTGACCTGGCCGTAGCCGATCAACACCGGGGTCGTGGGGTCGACGCTCATGGGAACGAATTTAGCGTGGCTATGGATCTGGTCCCGTCGGGCCTCGCCGTGGCGCCCCGGGGTGGCGCTGCGGGCTCGACCGCTAGACGGTGTCGGCCGGGGCGGACAGGACGCCGTCGTCGAGCAGCCGCTGGATGTCCGCGGGGTTCATCCCGAGCACCTCCCGGCAGATCTCGACAGTGTGCTGGCCGGGCAGCGGCGCCGGGGCGTGCCGGGCCGCCGGGATGTGGCGATACGGCGCCGGACCCGTCTCGGCCGGCAACGGATTGTCGATCAGGGGATGCGTCATGGGGCTGTAGACGTTCCGCGCCACCAGCTGGGGGTCCTCGAGCACGTCCGGCGGGCGGTTCATCGGCCCCGCCGGGACCCCGGCCGACTGCAACAGTTCGGCGGCCCGCAACGGGGTACGGGTGCGGGTCCACCCCGAGACCAGCTCCACCAGCTCGCGGCGATGGGCCAGCCGCGCCTCGCCGGTGGCGAAGCGCGGGTCGTCGGCCCACCCGGCGTGATCGAAAACCCAAGCGGCGCGGCGCCATTCGTCGTCCGACCGGATCGAGATGACGCACCATTCGTCGTCACCGGCGCAGGGATAGACCGCATGCAGCCCGGTGTCCTCGCGGATCTGCGTGACGCCCGCGGCCAGCGCGGCCTCGGTGACGTACAGCGTGTCGAGTTGGTTGACCACGACCTCGGCCTGCGAGATGTGGACGTGGGCGCCCCGGCCGGTCCGGTCGCGGTGGATCAGCGCGGCCAGCGCCCCGATCGCGGTGACCCGGCCCACCACGTGGTCGGGGAAGACCGTCGTCGCGTCGTAGAACCCGTGCCGGCCCGCGGCGGCGTCGTCGGTCGCCTCGTCTGACGTCCAGAGCCGGGTGACCCCGGTGGTGGCGCGCACCAGTGGGCCGTAGCCCAGCCGCGCGCTCCACGGCCCCGTGTCGCCGAACGCGCTGCTTTCGGCCAGCACAATGCGCGGGTTGAGCGCGCGCAGCTCGTCGTAGGAAAACCCCAGTGCCCCAAGGGTCCCCGGCTTGAAGTTGGCGAAGACGGCGTCGGCCTCGGCCACCAGGCGGCCGAAGATCTTCTTGCCCTCGGCGCTGCGCAGATCCAATCCCAGGCCCCGGTTGTTGCGGTGCGTCCAGGCGAACGACTCGCTCATCGCGTCGCCGATCCGGGCCTGCCGCAGTCCGTCCGGGTAATCGACGCTTTCGACTTTGATGACGTCGGCGCCCAGGTCGCCGAACAACCGGCTCAGCTCACCGCCGGCCACGATGATGCCCAGATCCAGAATCCGCAGCCCGGCAAAGGGATAGTCGCCGAGCCGGCCCGAGGACGACGGCACCACCGACGGGTTGGCGCGCCAATAAGGTTCGTCGCTTCCCGCGGCGGGGACCGGCGTCCGGAAACCCGCGCGGCGGCCGTCGACGACGAAATATCCGGTCGGCACGGCGGTGCGCACGCCGGGGACCAGTTCGGCCTCGGTGATCGCGCCCACCGCCTGGAAGTGTTCGGACCCCAGGATCCGTGCGGGCGTCAGCACCGCGGCGATCGGCACCCCGTTGGCCTGCCCGGCGGCCACCAGATCCTGCATGGTCTGCCCGGCGAACAGCTCCCGGATCAGCTCGCTGATCTGCGGCCAGGCCGCGAACCGCTCGCCGATCGCGTCGAATTTCGGGTCCTGGAACTGTTCCGGCTCCCCCAGCCAGCGCCGCAGGCCGCGCCACTGCCGCGGCGCCATCACACACAGCCGGACGTAGCCGTCCCGGCACGGATAGATCGGGTAGGCGTCCTGGTTCTTCGGCCGGCCCCGCCACCGCCCGCTGCGGCGGACGCCGGCGGCGGCCTGCCCGTGCGCGCCGAACGCGGGATCGAGCGCCATCACGACGGCGTCGAACCACGAGAAGTCGATGTAATCGCCCGTGCCGCAGCGTAATCGGTTGTAATACGCCGCGAGCGCGGCCCACGCCCCCTGGACGGCGGCGGTCGCCGAAGCGATGCCGTCCGGCGGCAACACGGGCGTGCCGGTGGTGGGGCCCGACCGCGACAGCGCGCCGCACATCGCGTACAGCACCGGATCGGTGGCGCGCCAGGACGACCGCGACCCCGTCGCACCGAAGTCGGTGATCGAGAGCACCACCAGGTGTGGGTAGCGGGCCGCCAGCTCCTCGCCCGAGGTCCCGAACATGGCACCGCGCTCGTCGGCGCCGGTGTCCACCAGGATGTCGGCCTCGGCGGCCAGTGCCAGGAAGCGGGCGCAGTCCTCGTCATCGAACGGGTCGAGCACCGTGCTGCGCTTGTTGGCGTTGTGCACGGCGAACGGAATGCTGGCGCCGCGCAGCGTGGGCAGCGCATCGCGTCCCAGGCATCCGCCCGGCGGTTCCACCTTGAGGACGTCGGCACCCAGGTCGGCGAACAGGCGGGTGACCGCGTCGGCGACGCCGCTCGACAAGTCGAGCACACGCACGGCATCGAGCAGCCCGTCGGCCATCTGGACACCGTACCTGCCTGGTCAGGCGGCTGCCCGTCGGGCATTCCCCATGCGGATCGATCGCCGGCGCGGCCAAAGTGCCGGGTGGGCAAGCTGATTCGGCGCACCGGTGATGGTGGTCGGTGGTCGGTCGAAGACCCGCGCCGGCGCGGCGTCGGCTATCGTCACAGGCCGATCCGCCAGGCCCACCCGTCGTCTCATGGAGGCATCCCGTATGACCGCGCACCTGAGCTACCTCGAGGCCGTGGTGGTCGGCGCCTTCCAAGGCGTCACCGAGCTGTTCCCGGTGTCCAGCCTGGGGCACGCGGTGCTGGTGCCCGCGCTGGCCGGCGGGCGATGGGCCCAGGACCTCAGCGTCTCGGCCCCCAAATCGCCCTACCTGGCGTTCATCGTGGGCCTGCATGTGGCCACCGCCGCGGCGCTGCTGCTGTTCTTCTGGCGTGACTGGGTGCGCATCCTGACCGGGTTCTTCACCTCGCTGCGTCATCGCCGGATCCGGACGCCCGACGAGCGGCTGGCCTGGCTGATCGTGGGCGGCACCATCCCGGTGGGCCTGGCGGGGCTGGCGCTAGAACAGCTGTTCCGCACCACACTGGGCAAGCCGGTCCCCGCGGCGGCCTTCCTGCTGCTCAACGGGATCGCGCTCTACGCGGGAGAAGTGTTGCGCCGGCGGGTCGCGCCCGAACCGGATGGGCCGGCGGCGACCGGCCAGGAACTCGAACACGGCGACGAGGCGTCGGACCGCCGGCTCGCCCAACTGCCGCTGCCCCGCGGCGTGGTGATCGGTGCGGCGCAGATCCTGGCGCTGTTCCCCGGCATCAGCCGCTCGGGAATCACCATCGTCGCCGGGCTGTGGCGGGGCCTGTCGCACGAGGACGCGGCGCGGTTTTCCTTCCTGCTCGCGACCCCGATCATCCTGGCCGCGGGGGTGTACAAGATCCCGGAACTCTTCGGGCCGCTCGGCGCCGGGATCGGGGGCCAGGTGTTGGCCGGCAGCGTCGCCTCCTTCGTCTGCGCCTACCTCGCCGTGCGCTTCCTGACGCGCTACTTCCAGACGCGGACGCTCACGCCGTTCGCGATCTACTGCGCCCTGGCCGGCGGGGCCAGCCTGGTTTGGTTTGCCCTGCGCTGAACCGGCGGGCTACCGGTCATCTGGGGATTGTTGCGCGGGGCGACTTCGAGTGCTGTGCTTAGCCCACTGGCGAAGTTGACACCCGTCAAGAATCTGGAGGGGACCAGGAATGGCAGATACGGCTTCCGTCGGCGTGAAGGGCAGGGGCCGGCTGAAAGGCAAGGTCATCGTGATCACCGGCGGCGCCCGGGGAATCGGACTGGCCACCGCGACCGCGCTGCACAAGCTGGGCGCCAAGGTCGCCATCGGCGACGTCGACGAGGTGCGGGTGAAGGAGTCGGGCGCCGACCTGGGCCTCGACGTCTACGGAAAACTCGACGTCACCGACCCCCACTCGTTCGCCGACTTCCTGGACGAGGTCGAGCGGCAGCTCGGCCCGATCGACGTGCTGATCAACAACGCCGGCATCATGCCCGTCGGCCGAGTCATCGACGAGCCGGACGCGGTCACCCGCCGGATTCTGGACATCAACGTCTATGGCGTGATGCTGGGCAGCAAGCTGGCCGCCCAGCGCATGGTCCCCCGCGGCACGGGGCACGTCATCAACGTCGCCTCGCTGGCCGGTGAGCTCTACATCGTCGGCCTGGCCACCTACTGCGCCAGCAAGCACGCGGTGGTCGCGTTCACCGACTCGGCCCGGCTGGAGTACCGCAAGGCCGGGGTGAAGTTCTCCCTGGTGTTACCGACGTTCGTCAACACCGAGCTGGTCGCCGGCACCCCCGGCATGAAGGGCTTCCGCAACGCCGAGCCCGCCGAGATCGCCGACGCGATCGTCAACCTGGTCGCCCACCCCAAGCCGCGGGTGCGGATCACCAAGGCGGCCGGCGCGATGGTGGTCTCCCAGAAGTTCTGGCCGCGTCGAATCGCCGAGGGGCTCAACCGGATGCTCGGCGGCGATCACGTCTTCACCGACGACGTCGACGTGGCCAAGCGGCAGGCGTACGAGGCCCGCGCCCGCGGCGAAGACTAGCCGCGCACGAGCATTGTGCGCCGAAGGCGCGCACAATCGGCCCAGTGAGCCTAGAAACCCGAACCTCCGTGCCCGCGCAATCTCCGCTCTCCGACGACGAACTCGCTCTCATCGACAAATACTGGCGCGCTGCCAACTATCTCTCGGTGGGGCAGATCTACCTCCTCGACAACCCGCTGCTCACCCAGCCGTTGTCCACCGAACACGTCAAACCGCGCCTGCTGGGGCACTGGGGCACCACGCCCGGGCTCAACCTCGTCTACGCGCACTTGAACCGGATCATCCGCAACCGCGACGCCGACGTCATCTACGTGACCGGCCCGGGCCACGGCGGCCCCGGGCTGGTCGCCAACGCCTACCTGGAGGGCACCTACAGCGAGGTGTACACCGGCATCGAGGAGGACACCGAGGGCCTGCGCAAGCTGTTCCGGCAGTTCTCCTTCCCCGGCGGCATCCCGAGCCACGTCGCCGCCCAGACGCCGGGCTCCATCCACGAGGGCGGTGAGCTGGGCTACGCGCTCGTGCACGCCTACGGCGCCGCGCTGGACAATCCGTATCTGGTGGTGGCCTGCGTGGTCGGCGACGGCGAGGCCGAAACCGGGCCGCTGGCCGCCAGCTGGCACTCCAACAAGTTCCTCAACCCGGTGACCGACGGCGCGGTGCTGCCCATCCTGGCGCTCA
>NZ_LZLL01000564.1:0-9064 GCF_001669335.1 Mycobacterium sp. 1245852.3
CATTGCCGCCTTGGCGGTTCCCAACGTGATCATGCCTTGCCGGGGACGGCGGGACAGCACCGTAGTGAGATAGATCACCGCCAACCTCGTTTCGCCCGCCACGGTCGCCGACCCGACGGCGAACTCGCTGTTGACGGCCGAAGAAGTAGGCCAGCTCGGGGCGACAAGTCCCATGGGGCGGCTCGTCACGCCGGAAGAGGTGGCCAAGGCGGTGGCGTTTTTGGCCGGCGAGGATTCCGGTTTCATCACTGGCCACTGCCTGGAGGTCAATGGCGGCCTCGCCATGGATTGACGGCCGATCCGTCCGGAAAGGGGTGCGGCGTGCACACGATCGATCTCGCTTACGTCGGGCGTGGCATTCACGAGGAGCTGATCGCCCACGTCGCCGATCAGGAGGGCTACTACCGCGACGAAGGTGTGCACGTCGCCATCCGCGACGGGGTCGGCTGGCAAGCACAGCGGCTGCGCCACGTCGCGGTGATCGGCCTGGGTCGGGCCTTGCTGTCCCGACTCAACGACGGGATCGGCTGGAAGGCGTTGAGCGTCAACACCGATCGCCCGCTGTTTTGGTTCCTCGGCAATGCCGAGGTCAAGTCCATGGCCGATCTTCGCGGGCGGCGCCTGGCCGTGCACGCTGCCGATAACCCGCCGGGCGCTTTCGCCCGGATCGTGTTGCGCAAACACAGCTTGGACCCCGACCGCGACCTGCACTGTTTGGTGCGGCATCCCGGTGACTATCAGATGGACCTGCGCCGGCTGCGCGACGGTTCGATCGATGCCGCCTACGTGGGCAGCACGCTGTCCCCCGAACAGGTCGCCGCCGAAGAGGGCTTTCACCTGCTGGCCTGGGTCGGCGATCACTTCCAGATCCCCACGGTGGGCGTCGCGGTCGACCCGGTCCACATTCCACCGGATAGCCCTGCGCTGGGGCCCTCGTCCGGGCCAATCAGCGCGCGCTGCGACTGTTCGCCGAACACCCAAGCCGCGCAGTCGAATACGTCAACTGGTTCCTCGATCGGCTCACGCCGCAAGAAGCGCAACGACACTACGAGCGCTACGTCGGGCCCTACTTCACCCCCCGACTACCGGGTGGACCTGCGCGTCGCGCAGCAGTCGATCGACGCGGTCGCACGCGAACTCGGCATTGCCCCGGTCGCGGCAGCCGACTTCTACCGGACCGGCTAGTCACAACGGTCGCGCCGAGCGTGCATTCCTGGCGGCAAATCAGCGAAACTTCACCGTGAGAACACGTTCGGCGCGCCGCAGTTGCCGCGGTCGGACGCCCCGACCGGCGGCTAGGCTGCCAGGTCGTCGGCGCGGCGCGCGGCGGCCGCCCGCTTCCCGCTCCGCCAGCCGCGCACGGCCGCGATCGCTGACTTGAGGCCGCGACGGCGCCCGGTGGCCGGATCGGTGCCCAGGAACCCGGGTTCGAGTTCGTCGAACATCCGCTCGCTGCGGGTCTCCGGGGCGTTGTCGGCGTCGTCACGCAGGTACTTGTTCGGCAGCGAGAGCTTGGCCAGCGTGCGCCACGTCTTGGCGTACTGCAACAGGAAAGAGCCTGTGGTGTAAGGCAAGTCGTACTTGTCGCACACCTGGCGCACCCGCACCGAGATCTCGTGCAACCGGTTGCTCGGCAGGTCGGGATACAGGTGGTGCTCGATCTGGTGGCACAGGTTGCCGCTCATGAAGCGCAGCGCGGGGCCGGCCTCGAAGTTGGCGCTGCCCAGCATCTGACGCAGATACCACTGCCCCTTGGTCTCACCGATCATGTCGGTCTTGGTGAATTTCTCTGCGCCGTCGGGGAAATGGCCGCAGAAGATCACCGCGTTGGCCCACACGTTGCGGATCACGTTGGCAACGGCGTTGGCCTTCAGCGTGGACATGTAGGTGGCTCCGGGCGACAGCGAGGTCAGCGCCGGGAACGCGACATAGTCCTTGAGCACCTGTCGACCGGCCTTGGCCAAGAACTCGTCGACCCGTTGGCGAGCCTCGTCGTTGTCCATCCGCCGCTTGGCGATCTTGCCGAGCTCCACATGCTGCAGGCCGACTCCCCATTCGAAGAGCAGCGCAAGCAGGGTGTTGTACACCAGGTTGAAGAGGTTGAAGCGCTTCCAGCGCTGGTCGCGGGTTACGCGTAGCAGGCCGTAGCCCACGTCGTCGTCCATCCCGAGGATGTTCGTGTACTTGTGGTGCACGAAGTTGTGGGTGTAGCGCCAGTGCTTGGACGACCCGCTCATGTCCCACTCCCACGTCGAGGAGTGAATCTCCGGGTCGTTCATCCAGTCCCACTGGCCGTGCATGACGTTGTGGCCGATCTCCATGTTCTCGACGATCTTGGCCACGCCCAGGGTCACCGTCCCCGCCCACCAGGCCGAGCGCCGCGAGCTGGCGGCCAGCAGCAGCCGGCCGGTCACCTCCAGCGCGCGCTGGGCCGCGATGGTGCGGCGGATGTAGCGGGCGTCCCGCTCGCCGCGCGAGTCTTCCACGTCCTGGCGGATGGCATCGAGCTCAACGGCCAGGTTTTCGATGTCGGCGTCCGTCAAATGGGCGAATACGTCGACGTCTGTGATCGCCATCGTCGTCATCTCCCTGCGGTGGTGTTCGGTCGTAATCGTGTTCCAGACCTACGCTATCGTAACCTACGAATCCGTAGGTTACCAGTGAGTAGCCTTTATATGTCGAGCACGCAATCGCCGGAAGCGGCGGACACGCAGGTCTGCACCCTGGTCCCCGGGTCGTGCTCCTGGCCGGTCCGCAGATCGCGGACGTGACCCTCCACCAGGCCGACGACGCACGATTGGCAGATCCCCATGCGGCATCCAAAGGGCATCTGCACGCCGGCGCTCTCCCCCGCATCCATCAACGACGTCGCGGCGTCGGCACCGACGGTGCGCCCGCTGCGGGCGAAGGTGACGGTGCCGCCGGCGCCGCTGGGTGCGGCCTTGGACACCGCGAACCGCTCGAGGTGCAGCTGCTCGCCGATGCCCGCGGCCGACCATGTCCGCTCGGCCTCGGTGAGCATGCCTTCCGGACCGCAGGCCCAGGTCTGGCGTTCGCGCCAGTCCGGCACCTCGTGGTCCAGCACGGAGAGGTCGAGCCTGCCCTGGCTGCGGGTCTCGCGCAGCCGCATCCGATAGCCGGGGTGCTCGTCGGCCAGGGCGGCCAATTCCGCGCGAAACATCACGTCGGATTCGGTGGGCGCCGAGTGCAGGTGGACGATGTCCCCAATCTGGTTGCGGCGCACCAGTGTTCGCAGCATGGACATCACCGGCGTGATCCCGGAGCCCGCGGTGACGAACAGGATCGATGGCGGCGCGGGGTCGGGCAGCACGAAGTTGCCCTGCGGCGCGGCCAGCCGCACGATCGTGCCCGGCTCGACACCGGCCACCAGGTGCGACGACAGGAATCCCTCGGGCATCGCCTTGACCGTGATCGTCACCGTGCGGGCCGGATCGGCCGCCGAGCGCGGGGTCTTGCCGGCCGGGGTCGAGGTGAGCGAATACGACCGCCAGCGCCAGCGCCCGTCCATCAGCAGTCCGATGCCGATGTACTGGCCCGGCTGGTAGTCGAAGTTGAAGCCCCAGCCCGGCTTGATCACCAGGGTCGCGGAGTCCTCCGTCTCGCGGCGCACCTGCAGGATGCGGCCCCGCAGTTCGCGCGCCGACCACAGCGGATTGGCCAGATGCAGGTAATCGTCGGGCAACAGCGGCGTGGTGATACGCGCGGCGAGCTTGCGCAGCGCATGCCAGCCGGGATGCCGGTCCGCGCCGGCGACAACAGGTCGCTTGGTGTCGACGACGTTGCCCGTGATCGATGGGTTACGTCTGCCCAGGGGAAGCTCCTGCTCACTACGCGGCATCTGACTGACGCTCACATTGTGATCGATTCTGTGTGCTTCACGAAACCTACGGTACCGTAACCTACGGTGTCGTAGCTAGCGCTGCGGCGAGGACTGCCTCACATTCGGCGTCACATCAGCTCCAGCAGAAATGGCAGCTCCTGGTTGGCGTACCAGGCCAGATCGTGGTCCTGGGCGTCGCCGACGATCAGGTCGGCATCCTCGTCGCCCAGGTCGGCGGCGTCGACGGCCTCGATCGCCCGCACCACCGCCGATTCGGCGGCGGCGTTGTCGACGTAGGCGGCGATCACGTGATCAATCGCAACCGGGCCGGCCAGCCTGACCACGGCGTCGTCGAGGTCAGGACGGTACGTGACGCCCTCGACGTCGGCGGCCAGCACGGCTCGGCGCGGCGGCGGCGACCCCGACGGCGCTTCGGCCCCCTGGGCCGCCAGCAGGCGCAGGGAGGCCAGCGCCGCCTCGCGCAGTGCGACGTCGGCGAGCTCGTCGTCGTCGCCCTCGGCGTAGGCCTCCCGCAGGGTCGGCGTCAGCGCGAACGCCGTGCCATTGACCGGCCACAACGAGCCGTCGGCGACCAGCTGCTGCAGCATCGGCACCGTGGCCGGGATATAGACGACGGTCATGGGGGCTAGATCAGCGTGGCCGCGTAGTCGGCGACGTACGTCGACAGCTCACGCGGCGGGCGCTGGTAGTTGCCGCTGACGACGGGACGCCGGGGCAGCTTGACCTTGGGCGTCTCGACCTCGCGGTAGGGAATCGTGGACAACAGATGGGCCATCATGTTCAGTCGCGCGTGTTTCTTGATATCGGATTCCACCACGTACCACGGACTCTCCGGGGTGTCGGTGTGCACCATCATCTCGTCCTTGGCGCGTGAATAATCCTCCCACCGGTATACCGATTCCAAATCGATCGGGGACAGCTTCCAGCGCCGGACGGGGTCGTTCAGCCGCGCTTTGAACCGGCGCAGCTGCTCGGCCTCCGACACCGAGAACCAGTACTTGCGCAGCAATATCCCGTCGTCGATGAGCATCTGCTCGAAGATCGGCGTCTGCCGCATGAACAACGCGTACTCCTGCGGCGTGCAGAAACCCATGACCTTCTCGATGCCCGCCCGGTTGTACCAGGACCGGTCGAACAGCACGATCTCGCCCTTGGTGGGCAGGTGGGCGATGTAGCGCTGGTAATACCACTGGCCGCGTTCGCGATCCGAGGGCACCGGCAGCGCGGCGATGCGGGCGATCCGTGGGCTGAGGTACTCGGTAATCCGTTTGATGGCACCGCCCTTGCCCGCGGCGTCGCGGCCCTCGAAGAGCACCACCACCCGCGCCCCGGAATAGCGCACCCATTCCTGCAGCTTCACCAATTCCGTTTGCAGCCGGAATAATTCGGCTTCGTAGACCTCGTCGGTGATCTTGCGCACGGGCGGGGAAGCCGACTTCTTCTTGTTCGGCTTCGGCGGCGCTCCGTCGCTTTTCGCGGTGCTCACAGCAACGAATGATAGCCCCACGCAGGGGTTTTCACCGCAGACTAGGACCGGGAAGCCTCCAGCAGTTCTTCGAGCGCTTGGTGCAGCAGGCCGGGCAGCAGCTCGACATCGCTCATGGCCTCGCGGTCGGCGTTGATTCCGTAGTACAGCTCGCCGTTGTAGGACGTCACCCCGATGGCCAGCGCCTGGTTGTGCAACAGCGGGGGCACCGCGTACGTCTCGAGCAATTTGGTGCCGGCGATGTACATCTGCGACTGGGCGCCGGGCGCGTTGGTGATCAGCAGGTTGAACGTTCGCCTGGAGAAGCTCGGGAAACCGGTCGCCACCCGAATGCCCATGGCGTGCAACGTCGGTGGGGCAAAACCCGACAGCGTGACGATGGTCCGGGCGTCCACCAGATGCGCGGCCGTCGGGTTCGACTCGGTGGCGTGGGCGATCTGCGACAATCGCACCACGGCGTTGGGCTCGCCCACCGGAAGGTCGACGAGGAAGGGCATCACCTGGCTGATCGCCTGACCGGGGCCGCTGGCGTCGAGGTCGCCGTCGTCATACACCGGCAGCGGCGCCATCGCCCGCACGGTCGCGGTCGGCGACACCGCCACCCCGCGCGACATCAGCCAGTTACCCAGGGCGCCGGCGATCACGGCGAGCACCACGTCGTTGACGTCGCAGTCGTAACGCGCGCGCACGGCGCGGTAGTCCTCGAGGCTGCCGCGGGCGACGGTGAAGCGCCGATGCCGTGACACGGTGGCGTTGAGCGGGCTGCTGGGCGCGGCGCGTCGGGCCGCGGTGCGTACGAAGTCGACGGCCCGGCGACCGGCGTCGAGCAGCTCGGTGTGGCTGGTCACCAGGCCACCGATCATCGAGCCGACGGCCTGCAGCTGGGCGCCCGGGCCGGTGACCCACTCGCTGACCGCGCCCAACATCAGCCGGGTGTCGCCGGGATCGCGCTCCGGTACCCAGATGTCCTCGGGAAACGGTGGCGGGCGTTTCGTCCGGTCGGCGATCACGTGGTTGATCTCCAGCGCGGACATGCCGTTGATCAGCGCCTGATGCGACTTGGTGTACAGGGCCACCCGGTTCTTGGACAGGCCCTCGACCAGGTACATCTCCCAGAGCGGGCGCGACTTGTCCAGCGGCCGCGCGGCCAGGCGCGCGATCAGCTCGTGCAGCTGCTCGTCGCTGCCCGGCGAGGGCAACGCCGAACGCCGGACGTGATAGGTGATGTCGAAGTCGTTGTCGTCGAGCCACACCGGCCGGGCCGTGCCGACCCGCACTTCCCGCACCTTCTGCCGGTAGCGCGGTATCTGCGGCAGCCGCTGCTCGACGGTGGCGAGCAGCGTTTCGTAGCTCAAGCCCGAACGGGGGCGGCGCAGGATCGCCAGCGATCCGACGTACATGGGGGTGGCGGTGTTCTCCAGCCGAAAAAACGATGCGTCCGGCGGGGACAAGCGACTCACCATGCGGCGCTGTCCTCCTGGTCAGTTCGTCGCCCGTGTGCGGGGGCCCCGGGCCCTGGGGGCCCCGTCCCGCCCACGGTAACCGGGCGCCGCCGCGCTAACTCCGCGTGGGTACGCGTGCGGACGAGTTGTGCCATGATGACCACTGACTAACCACTGTCTGCCCCTCTCCAGCAGGCTTGCGGTCCGGCCGAAGACTTGGAGAGTGCGCGTTGAACACCAATCCGGTTGCTAATCCAGCTGACGCTTTCACCGTCATACCAGTCGTCGATTACGAACCGCCGACGCAGGACGTGTCGCACCCCGCCCCGCAGTGCCGTCAACCCTCGCGGTCCCCGTTACGCCGCCGCAGCGGCCACGCAGCGCCGCGGCCCTATACCGGCCCGCCCAGCAGGGCGGCCGCACCGGATCGCGACCCGGTCATGTCCGCGCGGCTGCGTCAGGCGGCCGTCTTCGCCGACGCCGCGCTGCGCCGGGTGCTGGAAGTCATCGACCGGCGCCGTCCGGCCGTCCAGCTGAATCCGCTGCTGGCCCCGAGCCTGGTGGATTCCGTGGCCGCGGTCGCCCGCTCGGCGGCGGGCCAGGCGGGCGCTCGGCGCGGTGCGGCGGTGCTGCGCCGCATGCGGCTGCAGCCGGCCGGTCACCGGGACCCGGACTCGGCGGCCGAAGTCTTCGGTTCCTATAGCCGCGGCAACCGGATCCATGCCATCGCCTGCCGCGTCGAACAGGTCAGCGCGGCGGGAAGCACCCGGTGGATGGTGGTGGCCCTGCACATCGGCTGACTGGAGGGCTGAGCCGGCCGGGGTCAGGCCGGTGCGGCGCCGGCCGGCCGCGGGCCGCCGACGTAGCGGGTGAGCACCGGCCCCACGATCGCCATGATGAACACGTAGGACGTCGCCAGCGCGGCGACCGCGGGCAACGACTTGCCGGCCAAACCGATGATGATCAGCGAGAATTCGCCCCGGGCGATCAGCGCGGTGCCCGCGCGCAGCTGCCCGCGCCGCGCCACCCCGTCGTGCCGGGCCGCGAACACCCCGGTGGCCACCTTGGTCGCCGCGGTCACCACGGCCAGGATCAGCGCCGCCGGAAGCATCGGAACCAACTCGTGCGGGTCCACCGAGAACCCGATGGCCAGGAAGAAGATGGCGGCGAACAGATCCCGCAGCGGGCCCAGCACCTGGCGGGCCCGCTCGGCCGTCTCACCGGTCAGGGTCAGGCCCACCAAAAACGCGCCGACGGCGGCCGAGGCGTGTAGGGACTCCGCCATGGCCGCCACGATCAGGGTGATGCCCAGCACCCGCAGCATGAGCTGTTCGGAGTCCGGGTGCTCCACCAGCCGGTCGACGTGGTGGCCCCACCGGTAGGACGCGGCGAACGCGGCCACCAGGGCGCCCACCGCCACGACCATGCCGCCGACGGCGTGCAGCCACCCGCCGCCGGATGCCAGGACCGCGAACAGCGGAAGGTAGGCGGCCATCGCGAAATCCTCGAGCACCAGCACCGACAGCACGGCCGGCGTCTCCCGGTTGCCGAGCCGGTGCAGGTCCTCGAGCAGCCGCGCGATGACGCCCGACGAGGAGATGTAGGTGACGCCGGCCAGGCACAGGATCGCCACGCCGTCGAGCCCCAGCAGCCAGCCGGCGATCGCGCCGGGCGCGGCGTTGAGAACGATGTCGACGGCCGCCGACGGCAGATGGTGGCGCATGCTGGCAGAGAATTCGGCCGCCGAGAACTCGCAGCCCAGGGTCAGCAGCAGCAACACGACGCCGATGGGCGCGCTGGTCGTGATGAACTGCCCGCCGGCCGCCACCGGCAGAATGCCGCCGTTGCCCAGGGCCAGGCCGGCCAGCAGGTACACCGGGATGGGCGACAACGCGAATCGGCGTGCGGCGGCGCCCAATACGGCCAGGGTGGCCAGGAGGGCGCCGAGTTGGAGCAGCAGCGTCCCCGAAATCTGCACCGGCTCAGCCTTTGTCGATAATCTTCTCGACGCCCGCGATTCCGTCTTCGGTGCCGATGACTATCAGAACGTCTTGGACGTGCAGCATTTCGGAGGGCCCGGGTGAGGCGAGCACCTCCTCGTTACGCACGATCGCCACGATGGATGCCCCGGTGCGGGTGCGCGCCCGCGTGTCGCCCAGCGGGTGATCGACGAACGGGCTGTCGGCCAGGATGTGCACCTGGCCGGTCTCGAGCCCGGGGATCTCCCGGGCCAGCTCGGTGAACCGTTCGGCGATCCGCGGCGCCCCCAGGATC
>NZ_LZLL01000565.1:0-2303 GCF_001669335.1 Mycobacterium sp. 1245852.3
CCAGCTGATCGAGTACCTGACGATGCTGAGCTGGAGCGCCATCTGCGGCATCGTGGAGGCCGGCGGGTCGCTGGAGAAGTTCCGCGAGCAGCCGCACCCGTCGCCTATCGTGCCGCCGCGGGCGCCATGAGTTCTCGGTCCCATGCCTGACGTGAGCGCCGGCTCGCGGCTGCGGTCCTGGGCGTACGCGCTTCGCACCACCAACCCCCCACCGGACCGCCCGGTCGACGCCGTGACGCGCTGGCTCGTGGTGACCCGCGCGGCCGTGCTGCCGATGACGCTGGTCTCCGGCCTGGTGGCCGCGCTGCTGGCGGTCGGCAAGCCGGGGCTGGACTGGCGCTGGCTGGTCCTGGCCATCGTGGGCATCACGCTGGCGCACACCGCCAACAACCTGATGAACGACCTGTACGACACCCAGGTCGGCACCGACAGCGCCGGCTATCCGCGTGCGCTGTACGCCCCGCACCCGGTGCTGTCGGGGCTGATCAGCCGCCGCACGCTGGGGCTGGCGATCCTGCTGGTGAACCTCGCCGACCTGGCGATCCTGGTCACGCTGGCGTGGGCGCGCGGGTGGCCGGTGGTCGCCTTCGCGCTCGGCGGCTTCGCCCTGAGCGTCGCCTACACGGCCCCGCCGCTGCGCCTGAAGAAACGCGGCCTCGGCGAGCCGGACGTCTTCGTCGTCTGGGGCCCGCTGATGGTCTGCGGCACCTACTACTCCGCGGTGGGCCGGGTCGGTTGGGACGTCGTGCTGGCGTCGCTGCCCTACGGCTTGCTGTGCACGACGGTGCTGATGGGCAAGCACATCGACAAGATCCCCTACGACGAGCCGCTCGGGATCCGGACGCTGCCCGTTCTGCTCGGCGAGGCGCGCGCCCGGGCGGTGACGCTGTCCATGATGGTCGGCTTCTACGTGCTGGTGGCGATCGCGGTCGCGGTGGGCGCGATGCCCTGGCCCGCGCTGGTCGTCGCGGTGGCGCTGCCCCGGCTGGCCAAGGTGTGGCCGTATTTCCGCCGCCCCCGGCCCGACGAGCCGCCGCCGAAGTTCCCGGTGTGGCCGCTGTGGTACGCGGCGCTGGCCTGGGTGCACGTACGCCAGGCCGGTGCGCTGCTGGTCGCCGGCCTCGCGGTCGGCGCCGTGCTGCGCGTCTTGTGACCGGGGTGTGACATTTAGCCAACCTCGGGAATGACGACTTGCACAGCCTTAACGGCTAGCATGCAGGGGATGCATCGGGGGTGAACCCGCGTTTCTGGGTTCCAGGACGCCCGGGACCCGGAGATACAGAAAGGCCTTACTCCTCATGTCTGTGCAGCTCACGCCGCATTTTGGCAACGTGCAAGCGCACTACGATCTGTCCGACGACTTCTTCCGGCTGTTCCTGGACCCTACCCAGACCTACAGCTGTGCGTACTTCGAGCGGGACGACATGACGCTGCAGGAGGCGCAGATCGCCAAGATCGACCTGGCGCTGGGCAAGCTGGGCCTGGAGCCGGGGATGACGCTGCTCGACATCGGCTGTGGGTGGGGCGCCACCATGCGGCGCGCCATCGAGAAGTACGACGTCCACGTCGTGGGCCTGACCCTGTCGGAGAACCAGGCCATGCACGTGCAGAAGATGTTCGACGGGATGGAGACCTCTCGTTCCCGGCGGGTGCTGCTGGAGGGCTGGGAGAAGTTCCACGAGCCCGTCGACCGGATCGTCAGCATCGGCGCGTTCGAGCACTTCGGCCGTCAGCGCTGGGGCCGCTTCTTCAAGATGGCCTACGAAGTGCTGCCGCCCGAAGGGGTCATGCTGCTGCACACGATCCTTGCGCATTCCCAGAAACAGTTACACGAGCGCGGCGTCTCGCTGACGATGAGCGACGTGCGATTCACACGTTTCATTTACACCGAGATTTTTCCGGGCGGGCAGTTGCCGGCGCAGGAAGACATTTTCACCTGCGCGCAGGACGCCGGGTTCTCGGTCGAAAAGGTGCAATTGCTGCGCGAGCATTACGAGCGGACGCTCAACATGTGGGCCGCCAACCTGGAAGCCAACCGGGGAAAGGCGATCGAAATCCAGTCGGAAGAGGTCTATGACCGTTATATGCACTATTTGACGGGCTGCGAGGACTTCTTCCGCAAGGGAATCAGCGACGTCGGCCAGTTCACCCTGGCCAAGTAGCGATTCGCCGGGCGCGCCGCCCGGCTACTTCTCACACGTGAACTGGTTGACGTCCGTGTAGCCCTCGCGGAACAGCTTGGCGCAGCCGGTCAGGTACTTCATGTAGCGGTCGTAAACCTCTCGGGACTGGGTCGCGATCGC
>NZ_LZLL01000566.1:0-20625 GCF_001669335.1 Mycobacterium sp. 1245852.3
GGGGTCGGCGAGCTTGATCAGTGCCTCATCGAGCCCGCCGCCGTCGGGTAAGCAGCAGATACAGCCTCCGGCGATCGCGCGGCTCATCGGCTTCAGCGGGATACGCGGGGTCCGGCCGGGTGGGCTTGTCGACGTCGTCGATGCCGTGAATCACTTCGACACCGTCGACCGCGGCGCCCTGCCGCCGGTGCGCTACGGCGCGGCGTCGCTCATCGTGGTGAACAAGCTCGACCAGGTTCCGGAAAATGAGCGGTCGACGGTGCTGCACCGCGTCACACAGCGGGCGGCACAACGCAATCCGCGCGTACCCGTCGTCGGCACCACGGGTGGCCAGATAGACCCGGCACTGCTGTTCGACGCCTCGGCCACGTCCGGTCAGGTCGGGCAACTCTCGTTTCTGGACCTGGCGGCCGATCACGAGCACGAGCACGTGCACGTCCACGCCGATGCCGTCACGGTCAGCAGCTCCGGTTGCGTGGACCCCGATGCCCTGGTCGACCTTCTCGAAGAGCCGCCGCCGCAGGTGTTCAGGCTGAAAGGCGTCGTCGCGGTGCGGCACCGCACCACCGTCCGGGAGTATGTCGTAAATCTGGTGGGGAGCGGAATCCACATCGCGAAGGCGCCGCGGGGAGCCATGGCCAATTGTCTGGTGGCCATCGGGATGCATCTCGACGTTCCCGCCGTCCGCGCCCGGCTCGACAACGCACTGCAGCCCGCACCGGGGCCGGCGCCGGCGCAAGCCTTGCGGCGGTTGGAGCGGTACCGGCGACTCAGCGTCTGAGAAAGGTCCGGCAAGATACGGGTCGATGTCATCTTCGCTGGGCGACGTGCTCGCCACCTTGGAGCTCGAGAGGGTCGACCAGTGGCTCTTCGTCGGGCGGCAGTTGCCCGCGCCCGCCAACCACATTCTGGGTGGCCATATCTCCGCTCAGGCTTTGTTGGCCGCAAGCCACACCGCGCCGGGCCGGGCGCCGCACAGCGTCCACACGTACTTCCTGCGGCCCGGCGATTCGCGTCGGCCGGTGGACTTCGAGGTTGTCGATCTTCAAGAGGGCCGGACCTTTTCGGCGCGCCGGGTGACGGCGCGCCAGGACAGCAAGATTTTGATGGAAGCGATGTCATCGTTCAAGGTCACCGATTCCGCAAACGCGCAGGTCGTCTACCAACCGCCCATGCCGGCGGCTGCTGCCCCAGAATCCCTGCCGTGGGTTGCGCCGCATCTGGCGGAGTCCGACGAGAGCGCCCGAGGGCGGTGGGCGAGCCTGCGCTGGTTCGAGCGGCGCATCATCGACACCGAGGTCGCTCCGCCCGCACGCGCGCTGATGTGGTGGCGCCCCGACGGGCACGTTCCCGACGATCCGGTGTTGACCGCAAGCCTGGTGGCTTACCTGTCGGCGGTGACGTTGACGGAGCCGGCATATGCGGCGCGCGGTGGTGTCGGGGCGTCCGCTCAACGAGACCATTCGGTGTGGTTTCACGGCCCGGCGGCGTTGTCGGATTGGCTGCTCTATGACCGGTCCTCACCAAGTAGCGCTGGTTCCTTGGCGTTGGCCAGTGGGGCCATGTTCAACCGCAGCGGCGCATTGGTATGCACCGTGAAGCAAGAGATGTATTTCCCGCCGCACACCGCCTGAGGCCGTCAAGCGGCGCGTCGCCAAAACTGCTGTCCTGCAAGTATATTCGTCACCGTGATGTATTGCTGGTGAAAGGCCGGGGAACGGGGGGTCGGGGCCCGCGGGCCGCATGGGGCGCCCGGTGCGATGGTCGTGCGCGACGCGAAGTGTGACGAAGCTCAACCAGTAACAGTGACGTGGGTCATAGCCCTGCCGACGTCAATCGGGTCATCCTGGCCGTTCGTTCGCAAATCTAACGGCTGGGAGCGTTATGGCCGACCTCAACTTCGCCTATGATCTGACCCTCGACGAGGCGCGCCGACGCAGCGCAGTGGTCGAGGCGATGACTGACGACTGGGACCCCATTGCCGTGCTCGCCCAGGAAGAACAGGCCTACGAAATGTTGTACTCGAATCTGGACGACGAGCAGCAACGGGTGTACGACGAGTTGGTCCGCGCCGGCGTACTGCCCGAACGGACGGCCGCTCGTGCTGCCGATTGATCCGACCGCCGACCGTGCCCGCCGCGCATGGTTGCCCTGCCCGCGCTGCGATCACCGCGCGATTTGTGGCGATTGCCGAAGCAGCCGTAACTGCGATACGCACTGGCAGTATCTGCTGAGCAACAGGGGCACGCTGGTGCACTTGCAGTGCTCGGATTGCGGTCACCTTTGGTCGACCGACACGCATCGCCGCACGCGCCCCATGCGGTAGCGGACCCTGGCCCTGAATGTGTAGGGCCAATGACGCTGCTGATGCAGGATTATTCGTCACAGTGACGTATTCGCCAGGGTTGACAGTGGGGAGGGGAGCGGGCTCACCACAAGCTCGACCGTGCCAAAAGCACCGGGGTTGGCTTCAAATGGCGCGAAGGCCGTCATACTGACAAGCGTGACGACAAGCAAAGCGCGGGACACATCACCGAAGCAGGTGTGGCTAACGCCGAAACAGCAGCGCGCCTGGATCACCTACATGCGCGTGCAGCTGCGAATGAATTACGAGATGAACCGCCAGTTGCAGGCCGAATCGGGATTGTCGCTGGCCGACTACGACGTGCTGGTCGCACTCAGCGGTCACCGCGGCGACGGCATGCGTGTCAGCGATCTGGCGGCGCACATCGGCTGGGAGCGCAGCAGGCTGTCACATCAGTTGCGGCGCATGGAGGAACGCGGCCTGACCGAAAGGCGGCCAAGCGTTGGTGATGGCCGGACCACCAATGTCGCCCTCACCCCGCGTGGGCGGCAGGCCATCGATGAAGCCGCTCCCGGTCACGTCGACCTGGTTCGCAGGCTGTTCTTCGATCCCTTGCCGGAGAACCTGCTCGCACCCTTCACCGCTGCCCTGGAGCATATTCATGTCAACCTCAATCACAACAGCTCGCTACCGCCCGCGCTCAGCTAGAATTAGGTGAAACATCATCTAATTGAGAGGGTCGCCACGTGAGCGATGTCATCAGCCATCTGATGGAAACCAACCTGCTAGCCGTATTCGACGAACGTGACGCGCAGCGCCGCGCCGAGGCGATCGCCAAGACGTATGCGGATGATGTGCAGTGGATCGACGACGAAGGTACCGCGTCCGGTCATGACGAATTGAACGCCAAAGCCGCTGCGCTGCAGGCCAAACTCCCGGGCCTCCATTTCGTGAAGGCGGGTCCGGTCCGCCAGACCCATGGACTGGGGTTTCTGGCGTGGGAAGTACGCACCCCGGACGACCGCACTGTCGCATCGGGCTTCGATGTGGCCGAGATATCCAATGAACGGATCGTTCGGTTGTGGACGGTGTTGAACACGCCGGAATAGGTGATAAATCACCTACGTTGTATTGCGGCGACGCACACCCGCTAAAGAACGGAGTCCGATCATGGGACAGCTCGACGGCAAGACGGCACTGGTCACCGGTGGAACCTCGGGGATCGGCCTAGCTACGGCGCAGCGGTTCGTCGACGAAGGCGCATACGTCTTCATCACCGGCCGCGACCACGCCCGCCTCGACGAAGCAGCCGCCTCGATCGGCGCCCATGGAGTGCAGAGCGATATCAGCAAGCCGGGCGAACTGGATATCTTGGCCGCCGAAATCTCCGCGCATGGGAAAGGGCTTGACGTGGTCTTCGCCAACGCGGGCGGTGGCGACTTCGCGGCCCTCGCCGATGTGACACCGGAACACTATCGGAACAACTTCGACCGCAACGTCGCCGGCACGGTGTTCACCGTCCAGAAGACGCTGCCGCTGCTCAATGAAGGCGCGTCGATCATCCTCGCCGGATCCACCGCGGCCTCCGAAGGCGTCCCGGCGTTTGGCCTCTACGCGGCTTCAAAGGCGGCCATCCGGTCCCTTGGCCGCACCTGGGCCGCGGAACTCGTCGACCGCAAGATTCGGGTGAACACCGTCGTTCCTGGCCCGATCGAAACTCCCGGACTCGCCGGGCTGGCACCTGGGGACCAGAAGCAGGATCTGCTCGACGGCATGGCCGATCAGGTGCCGATGAAGCGGTTAGGACGCCCGGAGGAGATTGCCGCCGCGGTGCTTTTCCTGGCGTCTGATCAGAGCAGCTTCATGACCGGCGCGGAGCTGGCTGTCGACGGTGGGCAGATCCAGCTCTGACTTCGATGCCGCGAGAACGTCCCGGCTTGCGATGCGGATGGATTGCCGAATA
Organism: Mycobacterium sp. 1245852.3; assembly: GCF_001669335.1. Classification (NCBI taxonomy): domain Bacteria; kingdom Bacillati; phylum Actinomycetota; class Actinomycetes; order Mycobacteriales; family Mycobacteriaceae; genus Mycobacterium; species Mycobacterium sp. 1245852.3. The sequence continues at coordinate 4,269 of NZ_LZLL01000566.1, forward strand.
GTTCTGCGGGACATGGATATTCGTCACAGTGACGAATTCGCCGGCAGGCACGTGGGGAGGGGATGGGGAGAGCCGCGGTTCGGTGCGGGCGTTCATCGCTTCGTAGCCCACCCGTGCGGTATTGGCTTGTCCGCCACTGGTGATTGGATCGGGAAGGCACCCCGAGTTGCCGCCGGGCCGCCGGCCAACGCGTGAGACCTTCGAAGCGCCTTGCGGGACATGGGTATTCGTCACAGTGACGAATTGATGTATGCGGCAGGAAGGCGGGAGGGGCCGAGCGAACACCCATTGCGCGCCGCAACATGCCCACTGGGCGGTCGTCGCTCGAATGGACCGTCCGCCATCGATTCGCGGCGCCCGGACTCATCGCCCGCCGATAACGCTTATCGCCGCGGCGGCAGGCGACGCTGCACTGAGGTGCGGTCAAAGGCCCAAAACGGGTGGTCACCGCCGTGGTCGGCGCGAGCTCGCGATTCGCTTTTGCCGATAAGCGACATTATGTCAGGTAAACTACGCCGTTTTCATCAGATGAATCACCGGCTGGTGCTTGCCCCTTGCGCCCTTGCGCTGCAGCGCAGCACCCGCCCAAGACACGGTCTACGTCGAGGAGCAGATTACCCTTCAGCCGCCGCCACCTACCCTGGTCGAGGATCGAACCCCAAGATGAACCCACCGATTGGTCCTGGGGCTTAGGTCTGCTGCAATTGAAAAATAGGCACAGATCGAATATGGCGAGTTACCGGTAACTACGCCACGCTCATCCGATGAATCAGTCCTGCCCCGACCGCACGTCGCCTACCCCAGGTTTAGTCGCTCGGTATCGTCGCGGCGGACAAATGGCGGCTTACCGGTACGCCACCGCGGCCGGTCGCGACCTGCTCGCCGTCGACGAAGGGTACGCGGATCTGAGCAACTCGACCGCGGCCGATGACGCCACCGCCGATCAACTCAATCCGCTTGGTGCCTAGCGGAGAAGGTCGGTCCAAAATGCCACGATATCGTCGAGTCCACCCATCAGCTGCTGAACAGTTGGGTCGCCTTTGTCAATAGCTCCGCGACGCCATACGCGAAAGGGAGGCCGACCCATAGCCACGCCCACGCGACGAGGACGGGATGGATGCGCCGGTCGGTTTTCAACTTGGTCATGATCGTTTCTCGGGTTGCCGTTGAGTGAACGTCGTGGGCTCGAGTAAGGCGTTCTCGGGCAAGACAAGCTCGTGGTGTTTGCCAGCCACGGGCCTGACCAATTCGTTGCAGGCGACGCCGACAAGTAGCAGTGCAATCATCACCGCGAACGACACGATGTAAAGATCCGGGCCGTGTTTTCCAATGGTCTTCTGCGAGTCGGCGATCGCGTTGACGATCAGTGGTCCCAGCACGCCAGCAACCGACCACGCGGTGAGCAGTCTGCCGTGGATGGCACCAACCTCATAGGTGCCGAACAGATCGCGCAGGTAGGCCGGCATCGTGGAGAACCCCGCGCCGTAGAACGACAGAATCAGCAGCGTGCAGACGAGGAAGGTGACCTTGTTGGAGTTGGTCGTCAGCTCCATGGCCACGTACAACAGAGCGCCACCGCCGAGATAGATCCTGTACATGTTTTTGCGACCCAACAGATCTGACAACGACGACCAGCCGATCCGGCCTACCATATTGGCCAGCGACAGTAGTGCGACATAGCCGGCGGCCGCCGACGCCAGCGCAGCCGCTTTAGGGGCAGCAGTCGGGAAGAAGTCCTGATAGATCGGCGCAGCCTTCTCGAGGATGCCGATCCCAGCGGTCACGTTGAAGCAGAGCACCACCCACAGCAGCCAGAACTGGGGCGTTTTGATCGCGTTGGCAGCCGATATGTTGGGCGCGCTGATCAACGTTCCGGTCTTGTGCGATTTGGGTTCCCAGCCATCTGGCGTCCACCCCGGAGCCGGTACCCGCACCAGCATCGAGCCCATCGACATGAAAAGTGCGTAGGTGCAGCCCATCACGAGGAAGGTTCTGGCAACACCGGCGGTGGTGCGGCCGAACGCGTCGAGCAAGGTGCTTGTCCACGGCGACGCGATCAGCGCTCCTCCGCCGAAGCCCATGATGGCCAGGCCGGTCGCCATGCCCGGGCGATCTGGGAACCACTTGATCAGCGTGGACACCGGCGAGATGTAGCCGATGCCGAGCCCGACGCCGCCAACCACTCCGTAACCGAACACCACGAGCCAGTATTGATGCGCCGTCACGCCGAGTGCCGCGATCACCAGCCCGCTGCAGAAGCAGGCGGTGGCGATGAACATCGCCCAGCGGGGACCGCGGTGGTCGACGCGCGTACCTAACGTTGCGGCCGAAAGGCCCAGCATCACAATGCTGACCGTGAACGGCATCGCGCTCGCGGTACCGGAGATATGCAGCGTTTTCTCCAGTGGAATCTTGAAGACGCTCCAGGCGTAGACCGAGCCGATGGCCAGGTGGATGGAAAGAGCTGCCGGGGGAACCAGCCAGCGGTTCCACCCGGGCTTGGCAACGATCCGCGAACGGTCTAGCAAACCAACGGTTGTCACGAATCCCTCTTCTCGGGTCGCCGGGCAGGAGCTCCGTCCCGTCGCCACTATCGGATCTGCGAAACCGTCGGGTCAATACTGCATCGTCTATCGCCTAATAGACGAAATCAATTGAGACGGAAGCGGTTTAGGCCTTGCCCGAGATGCGGCATGCGGCGACCTGTGGTATGCGGTTGCCCACGTTACCGGTGACCTCCCGAGCGGGCGCCGCGTGCAAAAATTCGCTGACGACCGCGTCGTGCCCCTGTCCAGACCGACTACGAGGAGGCGAGCTCCCTTACGGCGGCCATGACCTCGGCTGGGTCGGTCCGGTGTGTGTAGTCAGCCATAGCGTCGGCGAACCGCACAATTCCGTCTCGGTCGATCACGAAACTTGCGGGAATGGGTAGTTCCCAGTCGGCGGTGCCATTGAATGCCGGCAACGGGTGCCCTAGCTTTCGGTAGGTGTCCTGAAGGAATTCAGGAAGTGCAAATATCAGGCCATACCTACGCGACACCGTGGCGCCGACATCGCTCAGGACTTGGTAGGTGAGAGCGTTGCGCTCGGCTGTCGTGAGCGAGTCGTCAGGGGTCTGCAGCGAGATCCCGACCAACGACGACCCCATCGCGCGAAGCTCGGGCAAGTGCTGCTCGTATGCCCGCAAGGTGAGGCTGCAGAACGGACACCACACACCGCGATAAAAGATCACCACCACGGGCCCAGCGGTCAGCAAGTCATCCAACGACACCATGATGCCGGTCTGGTTGACCAGTTCGAACTTCGGTGCGGTGTCTCCGACACTCGGCATCCCGGCCAGCGGCTCGGCGGCAGCGAGCTCGGCAGTCGCCTGGTCCATCTTCGCGGCGACCTCGGCGCCGACAGCCGAATCCCTAAGATCACGAAGCTTTTGCAGGACTGCGGGCAGCTCAAATGCGTCGGTTGGGAACAGCTCGTAAGGAACGCGGTAGTTCTTCTCGGTATCGATGTTGCTCATGTGGGGTGTTCCTGCATTGGTTCGGCCTCTCTCCATCCTCTCGCCTGGTAAGACGGCCAAGCAGAACATGGGGGCTAGATGTAGAGTTGCGGCCTTCTTTTCATGTTTCACAACAAGAATAATTGCGCGGCATCGATGACTTGGTCGTCGGCGGCAAGGCTGTCTTCGCCGGCGGGTGAATGTGTGTAGTCAGATGACGCTCGAGGGTTAAAGGTTAGGGCCGACGCGGCGAAGCTATGTGAACCACGTCAGAGCGAATCGCCCTCGACAACGAACGCGACGAAGCGGCTCCGTGGCGTCGGCAGAATCTCGGATGGTTGCGGAATGTGCCCATATGCAACCGTTGAAAGCGCCTCACCTTTGTGTGCGTGCGGGTTGACCGGATTAGTAATCTCCGGTCGCTAGCTCATTGTCAAGGCCGTGCCCACGGCGACGCTGATTACCACCATGAGGGACACCAAAATCACCGTCATCGACGCGCCCACGATCTCTTCTTCCGTGAGGCGCCAGCGCGGTTTGTCGACATGAACGGTGCCCCGCAGGGGCGCAGATGCGTTCATTGCTGCGACAGCCAAAAGAAGATCGTTCGCGTCGTCCGCATCCTCGATTGCCTCAAGCGCGGTGATTGCGGTCGTCATATGAACCCCCGGGATTTCGGTCGCCAATAGGCGTTATCTCGTATATCCACGGTAAGAGTGCGAGATCAAGATTGCGGCAACGCTCCTTAACGGTCGCAGCACAACCCGGAATCCGAGGCTCTACCCGAGCGGCGCTCGGTAACGAGGGCACCCTAGGCGCCACCTCGACCAAATCACCGGTCCGCGACTGCTCGACATGCTGACCTGGCACTCCTCTCCCCTACTGGCGTCTCGACGTTCTGCCCGTCACGTCAGACCGCTAAAGCCCTAGCGGGGAGACGGCTGTCGGGATCCGGAGATCAGCCGCGGCTGCAAGCATTTGACATCGTCTGTAACAACTGCGCGCAATGAATCGCCGGCTCGCTGTGCACCAGATCGGCGCTGCTCTGCGCAGTTCGGCTAGTTCTGTGTCCGGCAGCCTACTCGCGTAAAAGATTCGGATCAGTGAAGTCGAATCGTGGCGGCAGATTTGCGGTCGACATCCGATCCCTAACTAAGTTTCGGTAGTTTGTTCCGGTCGTCAGAGCTGCCAGGCAACTCGTCGGTAAGAGCTCCACGGTCGTGCGTTGAGCGGTCAACCAGCGCGGGCTGGTGCTGCGCGTTCTGACTGCGCCGCGTGGATCTTCCGAGCTGCCTTGACACCGGCCACGACGGCGGATTCTTGCGAGGGTAAGGCCATATAGTCGCCAGCGACTTGTACCGGTTCGTCGGCCGGATAGTTGTCGAGGAATCGTTGCAGGGCCTTGTAGTAGCCCACCTTGGCCTCATTGGCGGCATATGTCCAGCGGGTGACGCGAGTGGTGACAAAGTGGTCACGAAGTTCAGGGAACATCCGCTCGATCAGCTCCCGCGTCGTCGTCGTCAAACGATCGTCACTCCAGGTCGACAAGTCGATAGCCGGGGTGTGAGGAAAGAACGCGGTGATGAGGCTGGTACCGGCGGGTGCGCGGTCGGGTGCTTTGACGTGATCGAGATACAACGAGCTGATCTCACGGGCAGTGGCCGCGGGCACCATCACGAGGAACGGTTGCTTCTCGGTGGGCCTGGAATAAGTCAGTTGCACCGAGGAGCAACCTGTGTCCTTCCCCCTTTTCAGCATGTCGGCCCCCCGTCCTTGCAGTGGTGGATACAAGTCAGCGGCGACACCGAACGGCGTGGCGATCACACACGCGTCTGCGCGTTCCTGGCACTCGGTCCCCGAGCCGTTCTGGTACCGGACCTCCACTCCGCGGTCAGTACGGCGCACAGCGCGGACGGGTGAGTTGAGGCGCACGTCGAGTTCCGCGGCCACCTTGATGGGTAGTCGCTGCAGGCCTCCCGTGAGGGTCTGCATCTTGCCCGACGCAGTGACCGCGCCGGCAAGGAAGCCGACTACCGACGCATCGCCGGGTGTGCTGGTCACCATTGACCGTGTCACGCCCTCGAAGAACGCTTCGTTCAGCTCGCGTCCGAACACACGATCGACGTAGCTTTCGATCGATTCGGTGTCGTACTGGACACGGTTCCTCAGGTCGTAGGGGTTCATGCCGTACAGCGGTTTGACCAGCCGCAGTCCACGTGCCAGTAGCCGCAGTTTCGTTGTCGGGGATAGCAGTTTGGTTGAAAGAAATGACCTGAGCGGTTTATGCGTGTCGATGATGTGAAGGTTATTGCCTTGCGCCACAGCGATTTCCGAAGGGCAATCGACCAACTGGTCTGACAAGCCCACGTCGGCAACCAATTTCATGTATTCGCTGTAGCCGTCGGTGACGATGGTCGGACCGAGGTCGAACAGGAAGCCATTCTCGGACTCCGACCACACCCGTCCTCCGACACGGCCCAGCGATTCAAAAACCGTGACTTCCCAACCCAACCGGTGTAGCCGGTAGCCAGCGCTGAGGCCGGCTAGTCCGCCGCCGACAACAGCCGCACGCTTCATCTCCTTCTCCGTCCGTCTGTCGGATAACCTCGCTCGCCGGTGTCCATGTGCCCCGGTGATTCATGCTCCACGCACGTCCGAGGCCCAGAGTATTGAGTGACTGACGACATGGCCAGCACTATCTCGGTCCAGTTCCATACACCCCCTAGTTTGGGACGATTTCGTTGACACCGTGCAAGACCTCTGCCTGACGCCCCACCGTGAATCCTTCTGTGGCTATTGCAGTTTCGGTTTGATGTCTTCGATGACCCATTGTGCGTAGTCGAGGTAGGCGTTGACGTCACTGACCGGTGGGACTGGAAGCCCGGTCATCGTCACGCCCAGTTCCGCGAACCAGCCGAGCTGGTCGATGATTTCCTGGGCGCTCATCCCGGGCCGCTGGGTGGGGTCGTCGATGACGACGTGGCCTTCGCCGACGCGCGAGGTGCCAAGGCCGTAGACCACTTCGAAGTCGCGGCCGTCGTAGGTGGGTTGGGATTTGATGAAGTCGAGTTTGGCGGGGATGTCCTCGGGTTTGGTCAGGAACGGCGACCAACCCGAGGCGAAACGCGCGGCGCGTTTGAGCACCGGCTCTGCATCGCCGCCGATCCAGACCGGCAGATGTGGCTTTTGCACCGGCTTCGGTTCGAACGCCACGTCTTTGAAGGAGACGTAGTGGCCGTCGAAGCTGGGCGCTTCGCTGGTCCACAGTTCGAGGATGGCGGCGAGGTATTCATCGGCTATCCGGCCACGTTCACCGAAGGGCACCCCGAGTATATCGAATTCTTCTGCGTCCCAACCGACTCCGAAGGTAACGGTGATGCGGCCATTGCTCATCCAGTCCGCGGTTGACAGCGCTTTGGCCATGACGACGGGATGCTGCAGCGGGAGGATGGTGACGAATGAATTGACCCGAATGCGTTGGGTGGCGCCGGCGATGAAGGCCTGGGCCACCGTTGAGTGAAAGTAGTGTGGCCCGGATAGCTCGACGTGTGATTTGGGGACGATGAAGTGTTCGGGAACGACGATCATGTCGTAGCCGAGTTCATCGACGCGTTTGGCCATGACGGTTTGATCAGCGCCGGTCACACCGAGTTCCCACGGCTGCGTGAGCGCCTTGACGCGCACTGAGTTGGGCAGGGCGAGTGAGAATTTCATGGGACAGCCGGCCTTTCGTTGCGCCGGTGCGGTGCCGGCCAATCACAGCCGGTCAAGTCGGCCAACACTTCCCACAATCGGCGGGCCATCACCGGGTCGCACGCCTTCTCCCGCACTTTGGTCGCCTCGGGCTTTCCCCCCTGGTTGAATTGAGGCGCCCGATAGATTCCGGCGGGCAGGTCGGTGCTGACCGCCGCGATGTTGGCTCGTGCCGCGTTGGCCGGGATCGGCAGGCGATTATCACGCTGTGACCGGTAGCGGCCAGCGCCGCAGCCGTCGCCCGGCCGACCCCTCTGTTGCCGCCGGTGACGATGATCTTCATCAGCGGTCACCAGGCACTTCATCCCCGCTCCTCCAGATGCGGCCGGTCGACTCCTGTACCGGCCCTCCTGCTAATTAGCGCTGCCGCGATGCGGAGATGCCTCATCCAAACGGAGGAGATTTGCGTTAGGCTTTGCGGACCAATCACAGGACGGGCATATGCAGCATCAGCGGTGGTACCGGGACGCCGAAGATGGCCACACTCGATGAGTTCTCGCGGATAGTTTCGGGGGTTTACTCCGCGGTCATCACTCCCGAACGCTGGGACGTGACCATGGCTGATGTCGGCCGCGCATTTGGGGGCGGTGTGAGCGCGGCGTTAGTGGTCAGCGACGGCGCCACACGCATCATCAAACACGCCGAGATTCCAGCCGACGCAGCCAAGAGCTATGCCGAGCACTTTGCCCGACTCGACCATGTGCTGTCGGCGGTCCAGAGCGGCCCGGTGGGTGTTGTGCGCCCCGGCGCGGAACTGATGTGGCCCTATGAACGGTGCGAATTCGCAACGGATTGGGCCCGCCCCAACGGTTTCGAGGATGGAATGTTCGTCCGTCTTAGCGATTCTCCAAGCGCCACGAGTCTTGCCCTAGCGACGCCCAGACGGTCGGAACGGTTCGACACCGCTGAAAATGTGGCGTTAGCGCGGCATTTGGTGCCCCACTTCGAACAAGCCCTGCGGATGCAGCTGCACGTCTCCGACATCGCCCATCGCGGTGGCGACCTCGTCTGGGCCAGCGAGAATGCCAGACAGGCTATCGTCATCCTTGCGCCCGGAAGCAGGCCCATCTATACCAACCCTGCGGCCGAGCGCGTGCTGCGCTCAGACGACGGACTGCGGATCCGCAAGGGACGCCTGGAAGCCGCAACACGACGAGCCGACGCGATGCTGCAAGAAGGCATCGCGGCTGCACTCGATTCCCACACCCAAGACATCTGGGGCGGGTCATTCGTTTGCGCCAGGCCCTCCGGGCGGCGACCTTACATCGTTCACGTACTACCGATCGACCCGAGGACCGTTAGCTCCCCGCGGTACGGGCGAGTGATCGTCGTGATCATCGACCCCGAACGAGAAACCGAACCTCCCGCGATGCTTTTACGGCGCTTGTATGGTCTGACAAAGAGCGAAGCCCAAATCGCGCTGATGGTGACACGAGCCGAAGGTTTGAACCCGATCGCCGAGGAGTTGTCGGTGTCCGTAACGACGGTCAAGACCCACCTTCGACACGTCTTCGAGAAGACCGGCACACACCGCCAAGCTGAACTCGTCCGGCTTGTGCTTTCCCTTGCCCCCTTGTATGGGTGAAGTGGCCGGGCCGTGTCCCTAGCGCGTAACCAGCAACCCCCGGGGAATACGGCGCAATCGGGTACGGCGGGGTTACCAGCAACCACCGCATATTGCGCCAGCTGAATCATCGCCCGTCGCCCCCGCCGACCACCGCTCCTGCCAACGGAATGTTGACCGGCGAGTTACTGGTGCTGCGGCACGCCTGAAAGCAACCCGACGTTTCTGGCGAACCGGCGCGGGTAGTACAGCCATACGTTTGAACAACAGGGAGAAGCCGTGAGCACCACTACCGCCTCAATCGATGTCAACCAGCCGATCGGCACCGTCTACAACCAATGGACCCAGTTCGAGTCCTTCCCGGAGTTCATGGAAGGCGTCGAGCAGGTTCAGCAAACCGACGCCACCCATACACATTGGCGCATCAAGGTGGGACCGATCTCGCGCGAGTTCGACGCCACCATCACCGAGCAGCACCCCGAGGAGCGGGTGGCGTGGAAGTCCGACAGCGGTCCCGAGCACGCGGGCGTCGTCACCTTCCATCGCCTCGCCGACGACAAGACGCGTGTGACGACTCAGATGGACGTCGATCCCGAGGGTTTCCTCGAAAACGCCGCCGACAAACTCGGCATCCTCAAGGCCCGGGTCCACGGTGATTTGGAGCGCTTCAAGAAGTTCATCGAAAGCCAACCGGGCGAGACGGGCGCGTGGCGAGGTGACGTCTCGCGCCCCGATGCCTGACCGCCGTGACATCGCCGATGTCTGACCGCGGCGCGCGATGCGGGCGGTCGCGCTGAGCGCCGAGTCACTGTTGGCGCGTGCGGCGCAGGAAACCGGTGCGGGCGGCGGGGTTTCGCTGATGCACGGGGAGCTCCCCCTTGCCGTCGAAGTCATGACCGTTGCGGCGCTGGCCTACTCCATCGCCTGGCGGGGGCGGCGCTGGTGGAGCCGGCGGGTCCCGCTGGTCGCGGCGGTCGGCGCTGTCACCGGCGCCGCGACACACTGGTACTACAGCACCCTCGGGCTGGCCAGCGAACCGCCGCCATGGCAAATGTGGCTGTGGACCACGTTGGCGGGCTCGGCCGTCGCGGTCGCAGTCGCCAGCTGGCGCCGCGCCGGGTGGTGGCGACGCAATGTGTGCGTGTTCGCGGCATCGTTCTGCCTGTTGAGCGCGGGCCTGACCATCAACGCGTGGCTGGGATATTTTCCGACCGTCTCCGCCGCCTGGGGCCAGCTGACCAATGGACCGCTGCCGGACCAGACCGATTTGCGCGCCGCCTACACCGCCAGGTCCAAAGGCGTCGCGCCGCAACGGGGCGCGGTGGTGCCCGTGGACACCGGTACGACCGCGTCGGGTTTTCGGCATCGCGGCGAGTGGGTGTACCTGCCGCCGGCCTGGTTCACCGCAGCGCCGCCACGCCTGCCCCCGGTCTTGATGATCGGAGGCGAGTTCAACACATCGGCTGACTGGATTCGCGCCGGCGACGCCGTCGCCACCCTGGACGCGTTCGCGGCGGACCACGGCGGTAACGCGCCGCTGGCCGTCTTCGTCGACGCCACCGGTGGCTTCACCGTCGACACCGAGTGCGTCAACGGGTCGCGCGGCAACGCCGCCGATCACCTGATCGACGACGTGATCCCGTGGGCCGCCCAGCAATTCGGCCTGCCGGCGCAAGCGAAATGGGGCGTCGTCGGCTTCTCCTCCGGAGGCACCTGCGCGGTGGACCTGGCCGTGATGCACCCCGACAGGTTCAGCGCCTTTGTCGACATCGGCGGCGACATCGCCCCCAACGCGGGCACCCGGGCACAGACCATCGACCGGCTCTTCGGCGGCGACGCCGCGGCGTGGGCACGCTTCGACCCCAGCACGGTGATCACCCGCCACGGGCCTTACTCCAATCTGGCCGGACTGTTCGCGGTTCCCGGCTCCGTGGGGCGCGCCGCTGCCGAATCGCTGTGCCAACTGGGCACCGCCAACGGCATCGACTGCGCGGTGGTCGGTCTGCCCGGCAAACACGATTGGCCCTCGGCCGCATCGGCTTTCGCGGCGACGCTGCCTTGGCTCGCCGGTCGGCTCGAGACGCCCGGCGTCCCCCACGCGGCGTTCCCGTGACGCGCCCGCGGCCTGCGTTGAGTAGCTCATGAAAATGCCTGTCTAGCTGGCGGTCCATGCGCGTCGACCGTCGAGATCGTGTCAGATCCTGCACACGAATGCGTGGAGCTGCGCGAGGCCGGTCTCCGGCGTCATGTCCAGCACCCTCCCGCAATCTGCGTTTCGTCAACTAAAATCGACGTTGTGTCGAGTTTTTGTTAGGGTCGGCAGCGGTCCGGTCGAGCAGAGGAGATGTCCAATGAAGACCTTTCTGATCACGGGGGTAAGCAGCGGCCTGGGGCGAGCCTTCGCTGCAGGCGCACTAGAGGCCGGGCACACCGTGGTGGGCACCGTGCGTCGGCGGGCAGACCTCGATGCATTCGAAGCGCTGGCGGCCAACGCCCACGGTCGGCTCCTGGACGTGACCGATGAAAAGGCAGTGTTCGCGACGGTTAAGGACGTCGAGGCGACCGTCGGTCCGATCGACGTGGTGATCGCCAACGCGGGCTATGGGCTCGAGGGCATCTTCGAGGAGACGCCCTTGAGCCAGCTGCGGGCTCAGTTCGAGACCAACGTCTTTGGGGTGGCGGCGACCCTTCAGGCCGTCCTTCCGTATATGCGTGAACGTCGCGGCGGTCACCTGATGGCGGTGACGTCGATGGGCGGGTTGATGGCCCCGGCGGGCCTAACCGCCTACTGCGGCAGCAAGTTCGCGCTGGAGGGACTGCTGGAGAGCTTGGGTAAGGAAGTCGCCGGGTTCGGCATTCATGTCACGGCGATCGAACCGGGTTCGTTCCGGACCGACTGGGCCGGTAGGTCCATGAGACGCGTAGACCGCTCCATCGCCGATTACGACGACGTGTTCACGCCTATTCGTGAAGCCCGCCTACAGGCGAGCGGGAACCAGCTCGGTGACCCCGCGAAGGCCGCAGCCGCAGTGTTGCGGGTGCTTGACTCGACCGATCCCCCACGGCATCTTGTGCTGGGGTCTGACGCATTGCGGCTCATCAGGGCCGCGCGTCAAACCGTCGATCAGGAGATCGACAAGTGGGAGTCACTGTCTCGGACAACGGACTTCCCCGACGGACGTCAGATCGCAGCCAGCTAGCCATGCCAGCGAAAACCAAGCCCACCCGACGACATGCCGCCACGCCCCGAAAAGGGGATATGCGGGAACAGGCCATCCTCGACACCGCCGAACGACTCCTGGGCGAACAAGGCTACGAAGCAATGACGATCGCCGACATCGCAAAGGGCGCGGGGATCACGCGGGGTGCCCTGTACTTCTATTTCGGCTCCAAACAGGAGGTCATCACGGCGCTCGTCGCGCGTACCGTGGATGCCCTCCGGAAGAAATCGCGCGCAGCCGCGGACGACGCCGCACGTGGTGAGCATGCCATCGACGAGGCGATGATCAGAACCGAGGCGCTGTGGCGCCAGCACGGGGTCGTGATGCGCGCGGCGATCGACCTGGCGTCGTCGGTGCCCGAGATCGACACGCTCTGGAACGACACCGCCGAGATCTTCGTCGGCGCCATCGCCGAAATACTGCGGCACATGGGCGCTCCGTCACGCAGTGCGAGCCACGACCAGGCAGCCCTTGCACGCGCCTTGTGCTGGATGATCGAGCGCAGTTTCTACCAAGGCTCCCGGATTTCGAACGCCGAGCTGGCCCGCGCCAGGAAGGCCTGTACCGAGATCTGGCGTCGAGTCGCCTGTTGACCGCCGACGGCCTGCTCACTGCGGCTGAGTTAAGGAATCGGGCGGAATCGAATACTGCTGGCTGCCAGCAAAGTTCGTAATTTCTCAGTGAATCAAGCTCGATCACAGATGCGCGCTCCCCGGTCCGTCGGGCCAGCGATCCACGACCAAGAACCCGCCAAGCCGTGGGCTGTCGTGCATCCGATGAATCTTTCAGTGCCGCAGGGTTGCGTGTCGTCGCGATGAGTTTTGGCCTCCGGTGCAGTCTGATCTTCATGGGCAAACTGATCTACGGCTTCAACGTGTCGGTGGACGGGTACATCGCCGATGCACAAGGCAACATCGACTGGGGCGATCCGAGCGACGAACTGCACCAGTACTGGAACGACTTCGAGAGGGAGACCGCCCTGTCGTTCTACGGGCGGCGGCTCTACGAACTGATGTCCGCGTACTGGCCGACCGCCGATAGTGCTCCGGACGCCACTCCTCTGATCGTTGACTTCGCCCGCACCTGGCGCGAAATGCCCAAGGTTGTGTTCTCGCGGACCTTAGAGTCCGTCCACTGGAACTCGCGCCTGGAACGCGGTGACCCGGTCGAAGTGGTGAGGAGGTTGAAAGCCGAAACGGACGGCAGGCTGGAGGTCGCCGGCGCGACGCTGGCCGCGCCGATCGTGCAGGCCGGACTGGTGGACGAATACCGGATTGTGGTCGCGCCCATCGCCGTGGGCGGCGGCACCGCGTTCTTCCCGACCCTGCCGTCATGGATCTCGCTGCGGTTGCTTGAGAACCGCACCTTCCCGGGTGGCACGGTCCTGCTGCGCTACGAGGCGAAACACGACTGACTTACTTGCCTCTCGCGATCGAGGTTGTCGCCGCATTGGCGCCGACCGTGTCGTCGAGGTGTTGGATCGACTGGCTCTCACCCACGGGACGCCGCACTACGTGCGGTTCGACAACGGTCCGGAGTTCGTGGCGCACGCCGCGCTTGACTGGTGCCGATTCGACTGTGCTGGCTCACTTTTGTTGATCCAGGGTCGCCTTGGCGGAATGCCTGGATCGAGTCGTTCAACGGCCGGCTGTGCGACGAATTGCTCAACGCGTGGCACTTCGACTCCCTGCTGGAAGCCCGCGTGATTATCGAAGACTGGCGTCGCGACTACAAGCCAACCGGGCCCACTCCGTCCATGGTGAACTCACCCGGGCCGAGTTCGCTCTACAGTGGACCACGTCCCATCAACCCCAAGCCGCATAGCGACTGGACCACCAAAGTGGGGACGGATGTTGTGGCTGCGCCAGCCTGCACGGCGTCAAACGTCCTGGAGCTGCGCCAGACGCCGCTCTCGGGCTATCAGAAAGAGTGGAACGGCCACGCTGATATCCACAACGAACGCCAGCACGACGTACACCCACAGGTACTTGACGTCGGTCCTGCGTGCCTCGACAACCATGAAGACCAGCGCTGCCACGGAGACCAGTGTCAGGTCGATGGTCATGGAGCTGACCGCGTGATTGGCGAAACAGCTAGCGAGGAAGTCGAGCGTGTCCCCGCCGGCCGAGAAGTACGCGATGTTGTGCGCCCACGTGGCGATGAGCGCCACCAGCGCGATCACACCGTAAAGAATGCAAAGGTTTCGTCGGGCAGCGGTCACACCCGTCAGTATTTAGTCATCAGAGTAATTGTCAATATGTGGATCGGGTTGCTTCAGGCGACCTCCGTTGCGGTTGGTTCGATAGGTTCGGTGATCGTGATGTCGCCGAGGCGTACGAGCAGCTTGCCTTTTTGGAACACCGCGCCGGCACGGACGAGGCGACTAGGTGTGGACGGCCCGCCAGCGTGCGTGTGAGCGCTCAATGGCCTTGTAGGCCATGGCATATCGGCCGCACGTGAACGCGGGGCCCTTGGTCACTTCGGTCGGCAAACGCACGGTCGGGAATATCGACCTTCCGGGTCAACGGTGCGCAGGTGAACCCAGGGCTCGGCCGGATACTTGTAGATGTCCAGCAGCAAGTCGGCGTCTTCACGATCTAAGCGACTTCAGCGCCGTCGAGCAACTGCGCAAACGCGATCCGGCCCTACTCGCCTAACATTCCCACCATGAGCGACGAAAACGATGAGCTAGCAGCCGTCCTGCAATATCTAGAAGAAGACGAGAAAACGGCCCGTGAGAACGGACAAAACGATCTGGCGGACCAGATTGCCACCCAACGCCGCAAGCTCCTCGAAGCACCGCCCGCTGATCTGGTTCAGCTGTTTAACGACATTGCTGACGCGCTAGAAACGAGCCTTGAAGCAGCAGGGACCGATGACATCCTTACCGGCGACACCATCACCTACCTCCGCAGAACCGCCAAGGACATCGACCGCCACGACCGATAACACAGCGTGGGTTGGGTGGTCGGGCGGCAAATGTCTCAGGCAACGATGCGTGAACCAGTAGTTGCCACTACGGCCATAATCGGCCGCGATCCCAACCCTCCCCGTTGCGTTCATAGCGCAGTCGCTGGTGGCGTCGGTCAGGCGCGCCCTGCCAGAACTCGACGTAATCGGGTCGCACAGCGTATGAGATCCATTCAGGTGGGGCGACTTCGGGGTTATCGCGCAGTTCGCGGTGAGCCTTGGCGATGTGTGCTTCCAGCTCGGCTCCATCGGTGAGCGGTTGACTTTGCCTCATCGTCAATGCGATCGCGCGCGACTCCAGTGGACGGGCCAAGAAGTCGTGCGCGCTGGCTTGAACTCCGTCATTGACGACCACGCCGCCAATCCGCACTTGTCGAACCAATGCAGCCCAGTAGAAGGTCAACGCCGCAACAGGATTGGCCGACAGGTCACGGCCTTTTTGGCTGACCGAATTGACCGCGAAGTGCCAGCCCCGTTCATCGACGGCTTTAATAATCAGCACCCGAGCCCGCGGTAAGCCTCGAGCGTCAACGGTCGACAGCGTCATCGCATGCGGTTCGGGAAGGGCGGCCTCGACGGCATCCTGCAACCACCTGATGAATAACGAAACAGGTTCTGCTGGAACGTCGTCGGTGTCGAAACCGGGGGCATGGCCGGTCAAGACGGGCAGGCTACGCAGGAACGCGCGGCCACCGTCGTCATCAGACCATCGCATAGGCACAGCAGACTCCTCGAAGATCGAGGAGCACCCAGGCGGTCGATGCGTCCGAATCTTTGGCTTCCCAGTGGTGTTCCACCCGCGCCAGTCGCCAATTCAACAGACTCTACGCCGCCAAGCCGCAAAGCCCCCGCGCGATCAGGATCGCTCCCGCTCGACCAGGTCCTTGAGGAACCTAGGCACACGACCGGCGCCGAAATCGTAGAAGCGTACCCATGTGGGCGTGATGGCGATTCTGGCCATCCGGTCGTATGTCTGGCGCACCTCATGTTCGAACTTCCTGGCCTGATCTTCATCCATCGTTTTGCGGGCAGCGGCGAGGTACTCCGGCACTACACCGTCGATGATTCTCACGCCGGCGCGGCCGCGGATCGATAAGGCGCGCGCCGTCTCGGGCGTGTCTCCGGAGTCGATGGACAGGGCGACGTCCGCGGCTTTCGACAGGGCGGCGACCTTCGGAGACGTGGGGGCGGTGGCGATGACGAATTCTGCACCGGTCCAGAAGTATCCGACCGGAATGACCCGCGGCGTCCCGTCCTTGCCGACGTAAGCCAAGTGAGCCGCGGACGTCGACGCGAGCAATTCCTGCGCCCCCGCCATGCCTAGTTCGGCGTCTATCTCCTGCCTGATCACAA
>NZ_LZLL01000567.1:0-16616 GCF_001669335.1 Mycobacterium sp. 1245852.3
TACGCCTCGGCGACACTGGGTTTCGTCACCATCCCCACCCGGCTGCACACCGCGCTCGCGGCTCCCCTGGCGGCCGGGCGAGCCACCTCGGCGCGGCGGGCCGCACCGATGACGGCGCACGTTGCCAGCACCACGATGGCCGCGGCGACGGCGAACGACACCCGGATGCCGGATCGTCCGGCCCACGCGATGAACCCACCGACGAACGGTCCGACGGCGAAACCCGCCGTGAGTACCGCCCCGGCGGTCGCGGCGCCGGCGGGGCCGCGCAGATCCGAGGCCCACGCGGTGCACGAACTGATCGCGAGGCCCACACCGATCCCGACGATCAGGCGACCCAGCAGCAGCGCGCCCGCGTGCTGGGACAGCAGCATGACCGCCGTTCCCGTCAGCGCGGCCACCGATCCGGTCAGCGCCACCGGCCGGCGCCCGAGCGTGTCCGACGCGCGTCCGCCCACGAGCAACCCGGGAAGCAATCCCAGCGCGTAGATGCCGAAGATCCCGTCGAGGGTGGTCGTGCTGAGGTGGGCCCGGTCGCTGATCACCGGCATCAGCCCGACGAAGTGGTTGGCGACCCATCCCGTTGCCAGCAGCAGCGCCAGCACGCTGACGAACAGCGCCCCCGTACCCGCCGCCTCGCGCCCGGCTACGGTGATGCCGCCGCGGCCGCTGCGCACATTCGACGAGGTCACTGAGCTTCCTCCCCTTTCAGACCCCATACGCATAAGCGGCCGACCGCCGATGGTAGAACGCGAGGTCACCCGGGCGGTTATTCCCGCTGCGCGCAACCGGACGCGGCGGCGCCGCGATGTGGCCGCTGCCACGCCGTCCCTGCAAACACGGCGGTCATCGGTCCGGGCCGCCATTCGGGGTTTGAAATCAGGCGATTTGGTGTACTGATACCACTACTCGCACCCAGGAAGGCAAATGATGAAGTATATTGCGGCAGCTGCGATCGCGATCTCCGTCCTGCTGTCCAGCGCGTGTTCGGCCTCTCAGGTCATCAACACCGGCGGGGACACCAAGTGCAAGGACTTCACCACGCAGGACGAGAAGAAGCAGAACGACGAAGTGAGCAAGATGCTCAAAGACAAGAGCGGTAACGACCCGACCAATGTGGAGATTTCCGCCACGCGCCTGTCGGTGACGACCTACTGCCAGACGCTCGGCAAGCCGGACACCAAGATCTCCGAGGCGCCGCACGGCTGACGCCAGCTGACCACGGCACACAGCCGGTTCCCGCTCGCTCGGGAGCCGGCTGTCTGCGTTCCGGGGGCATCGGGCACCGCCGCCGCGCCGACGCAGTTCGGGTCAAGGCGATCCATATTCTTGCACCAGGGCATCGGTGCGGAAATGATGACACCGATTTGTCCCAGCATGCCGCTGCGGCCTGACCGAGTCGCTCGCTGACGACTCGCGCCGCGGGGCCGCCGTCCTCCTAGAAAGGTAGCTCGTGAGCGCCCTTTCTACCGAGCCGATTCCCCTGACGGTCCCGCACGGCACCGTGGCCGCGCCGCGGCCCGGCCGCCGCCGGATCCTGTCGCCCACATTGCCGTTGGCATTGCTCGGCTTCGCCCTGTTCCTCGGCGGCTGGTATCTGAGCGTCGACGTGCTGGCGCTGCCGCGATTTCGCGGCCTTCCCGGTCCGACCGAGGTGATCCGGGAGTGGCTCAGCCCGAACCCGGCCTACGGCACATCCATTTTCACGGCGTCGTATTACGAGCACATCTGGGCGAGCGTTCGGCGCGTAGCCCTGGCCTTCGCGGCGGCGCTGGTCACCGGAATCCCGCTCGGCCTGCTGCTGGGGTGGTCATCGCGATTTCGTCAGTACACCTTTCCCATCTTCGAGTTGATCCGACCCATCCCCATCCTCGCGTGGGTTCCCTTGGCAATGCTGATGTTTCACAGCAGGGAGGGCTCGGTCATTTTCCTGACGTACCTGGCAGCGTTCTACGCGGTCACGTTGAACACGTTGCTCGGGGTTCAGTCGATCGACCAGAACCTGATTCGGGCGGCGCAGTGTCTGGGCGCCGGCCCGCGCGAGGTGCTGCGCACCGTGGTGATTCCGGGATCGCTGCCCTACATCTTCACCGGCCTGCAGATCGGCATGGGCGTCGCATGGTTCTCGTTGGTCGCGGGGGAGATGATCGCCGGCCAGTTCGGCCTCGGTTATCTGATCAACGCCTCATACACGACCACCCGCTACCCGACGATCGTGATCGCGATGATCACCCTCGGTGTGATCGGTTTCGCCAGCAGCGCTTTGATCCGACTGCTCGGTGACCGGCTGATGGCCTACCGGGCCCGGAGCATCGGGTCATGAGCGGGGGAAACCTCGTCCTGAGCGGTGTCGGCAAGGCGTACCGGACGACGGGCACTCCGGTGGTGGCGGTGGAGGATTTCAGCCTCGACATCGCCGCGGGCGAACTGCACGTCATCGTCGGACCGTCGGGATGCGGAAAGAGCACGCTGCTGGGGGCCGTCGCCGGATTCACCGACATCACCTCGGGCCGAATCCAACTGGACGGCGAATTGCTCTGCGGCCCAGGTCGCCCCACCGCGACGATCGGCCCGGACCGGGTAGTGGTCTTCCAGGACAGCACCTTGTTCCCGTGGTTCACGGTCGCCGAGAACGTGAGCTACGGCCTGGTGGCCCAGCGGCGACTGAGCCGCCGGGACGCGGCCGAAATCGCCGTCGAGCGCCTGCACGACGTCGGCCTGGGCGAGGTGGCGCGCAGTTACCCGGGCGAACTGTCCAGCGGCGTGCAACGCCGCGTCGAGATTCTGCGCGCGCTGGTCATGGAGCCGACCGTGCTGCTGCTCGATGAGCCGTTTCGGGGGATGGACGCGATCTCGCGCTCCGCGATGCACGATGCGCTGCTGCAGATCTACGATAAGTCCGCCGTCACAGTGCTTTTCATCACCCACGACATCGAGGAAGCCGTCTACCTGGGCAGTCGTGTCACCGTGATGACGACCCGGCCCGGCCGGGCCAAGACCACGATCAACGTCGACCTCGACCGCCCGCGCGACCGCGACCTGATCACCGCACCCTACTTTCGTGAACTCGTCGCCGAGGTCTCCGAGGCGGTTCGCGACGAAGCCAAGCGTGCCTTCGACGCGGGCGAGCGGGAGATGGCGCAGTGACGACGCTGTTACGGCGCGCCGACCACGTGGACGCGTCGGCGCTGAGGCGCGGCGCGATCGGCATCGTCGTCTTCGCCGCCGGCTGGGAGCTGGCCACCCGGCTCGGCAACTGGACCGGTGTCAGCGTGCCCGTGGTGGGGCAGCTACCGGCGCCCTCCGCGGTGATCGGCGACTTCCTGAAACTCCTTGCCAGGCCGGGCTATTGGAACAGCTGGTCGCTGTCGTTTCAGCGAGTGCTGGCCGGCTTCGCCGTGGCGCTGCTGGTGGGCGGCACGCTAGGCCTGCTGATGGCGACCCGTCCCTGGTTCAAACGCGTGGTGTTCCCGGTATTCGAATCGCTGCGGCCGGTACCGCCATTGGCGTGGGTGCCGATCGCGATCATCTTCTGGCCGACTCAGGAGCTGTCCATCACCTTCGTGACCTTCCTGGGTGCACTCTTTCCGATCGTGCTCAACACGGTCGGCGGTGCCGAACAGAGCGACCGCAGGCACGTGCTGGCCGCGCGGTCGATGGGCGCAAGCCGCTCATACGTCTTTCGACGGGTGCTGCTGCCCGCGCTGCTGCCGTCATTGGTCACCGGGGCGGCCGTCGGCATGGGCATCACGTGGGAGGTCGTGGTGGCCGCCGAGCTCATTTCCGGCGGCGGCCAGCAGTCCGGTGACGGCGGGTTGGGCTTTCTGGTGTGGAACGCCTACGAGGGCAACAACTTACCGCGGGTCGTCGTGGCGATGATCAGCCTGGGCATCGCGGGCTACCTGTCGAGCGGCCTCGTGCGCGCGCTGGGAAACCGCCTCATGCCATGGCGGCGCGTGGCGGCATGACCGGAAACCGGACCGGCGCGGTCCTTTTCGATCGCGTGTCCTTCCACGTCCGTAAGGGTCGAGAGGACGTCCACGTCGTCGACGACTGCTCGCTGCGCATCGAACCCGGCGAGATCGTCGCGATGATCGGACCGTCGGGCGGTGGCAAGACGACCATCGGATACCTGCTGGCCGGTTATCACCGGCCCAGCAGCGGCCTGATCGCCGTCGACGGCAAAGAGGCCCGCGGACCCTCAGCCGACCGCCTGCTGCTGTTTCAAGAGAACGCGCTGATGCCGTGGCTGACGACCGCCGAAAACGTCATGTTCGGACCGCGTGCGCGCGGCGAGGACAGGGTGGCGGCGCGGCAGCGCGCGGATGCCGTCCTGGCTCGGGTGGGACTCGCCGAATTCGCCAACCGTTATCCCGCAGAGCTTTCCGGCGGCATGCGGCGCCGCGCCGAGTTGGCTCGCGCGCTGATCAACGAGCCCGCGGTGCTGATCCTCGACGAGCCGTTCCGGGGACTCGACGCGATGACCCGCGAGCTGATGCAGGAGTACACGGCCGAACTCCTTGCCGAACAACGCCGGACGGTCCTGTTCATCACCACGGATCTCGACGAGGCGCTGCTGCTTGCGGACCGGCTGCTGGTGATGACGGGGCGTCCCGCCCGGGTGCGCGAGGAGTTCGCCATCGAGCTGGCCCGCCCCCGCCAGCGGATCGATCTACTGAACGACGACCGCCTGCAAAACATCAAACACCGTGCCATGGAGCTGTTGCGAGCCCCGACAGCTGCGCACCGCTGACGACAGAAAGACGCCGATGCGACTGAAACACACCCTCGCCGTTGCCCTGATAACGATGCTGACCGCCGTCGGCTGTGCGGCTGTCGGCAATATCGGCGGCAAAGACATCGTCTCTGGCGGCGGGGCGGTGCACCTCACCGTCGGCTACCAGCCGTATTACACCGAGGCGTGGTCGGGTGTTGTCATGCGGGGCAAGGAGTTCTGGAAGAAATACCTGCCGAGCGGATCGACGGTGGACTTCCAGGTCGGCCTGCAGGGCTCGATCGTGGTGAGCCAGCTGCTGGCCGGCAAACAGCAGATCGGCTACGTGGGCGACATGCCGTCCATCGTCGGGGTGAGCAAGCGCAGCACCCGAGACTTGCGAATCGTTGCCACACTGGGGCTTTCAGAAGACCAATGCGGCGTGTTCCTGGTGCGGCCCGACGCGCCCAACTTCGCCAACCAACGCGACGCGCTGGCCTGGTTCAACGGCAAGACCGTCGCCACGCCACAGGGCAGCTGCACCGACCGCATCGCCCAGGCCAGCTTCGATGCCCTGGGCATCAAACCGGCCGCCTATCTCAACCAGAGCATCGAGGTGATCACGTCGAGCTTCCAGAACCACACCATCGACGCCGCCATCGTCTGGGAGCCGGTGCCGTCGAAACTGATCAACGCCGGACTGGCCAAACGCGTTGCGAGCGGCGCGCTTACCGGCCAACACGACGGCGGATTCCTGGTAATGGACAAGGAATTCACCGACAAGCATCCCGACATCGCCAAGAGCTGGCTGAAGGCGGAACTCGACGCCCAGCGTTACCTCGCCGATCCGGGCAATGCCGACGAGATCGTGCGCCTCGCCCAGAGCCAGACGGAGGGCTATTCCGCGGCCGACCTGCGCGACTCGCTCTATCGCAAATGGCCTGCCGACCAAGGCGGCAGCACCGAGGGCATCCGGCTGCGTCTTCCGTTCGCGCCCACCGGTGAGAGCGCCGACCTGATCAAGACGGCTACCGACTTCCTCTACCGCATCAAGGCGATACCGGCGGCCACGCTGCCCGACGGTGCGGTCCAGCCGGATACCGCCACCGCGGTGCTGCGCGACGCCGGGCTCAATCCGGCCGTCGGCGCGGGATTCGTTCGGGCGCAATAGGCCACATTCGAATCATGATCAACGCAAACCTGGCGGCCGGCCGGGGACGTTCCTAGGCTGCCCGGGTGACGACGAGCAATCCGGCACCGGCGCGTGTGTCACTTCGCGGCGTCAACCGCACGTTCGGCACGCACACCGTGCTGCACGACGTCGACGTCGAAATCGAACCGGGCGAGGTCGTCGCCTTGCTGGGGGCGTCGGGCAGCGGCAAATCGACGCTGCTGCGACTGATCGCCGGCCTGGACCTGCCCACCGCCGGACGGATCGAGATCGACGGCGAATCCGTCCGGGGGATCGACCCGCGCTGCGCCGTGGTGTTCCAGGAACCCCGCCTGCTGCCCTGGCGGTCGCTGTCGGCCAACGTCGAGTTCGGCCTGACGCCGGGTGCTGGGCGGTCGAAAGGCCTTGCCGCAGTGCAGCACTGGCTGGACGTCGTCGGCCTGACCAAGTTTCGCGATCACTACCCGCGGCAGGTGTCCGGCGGTATGGCGCAACGCGCTGGCCTGGCCCGGGCACTGGCCCGGCGCCCCAGCGTCCTGCTGCTCGACGAGCCGCTGGCCGCCCTCGATGCGTTGACCCGCCTGCGCATGCAGGACCTCCTGGACACGGTGCAACAAGAGGCCGGCACCACCACGGTGCTGGTGACGCACGACGTGGACGAGGCGGTGATTCTCGCCGACCGGGTTCTGATCCTGCGCGCCGATGCGACCGGCGGCGCCGGGATCGTCGCGGAATTCGACATCCCGATTCCCAAACCACGCGACCGCGGCGACCCGCGCATCACCGCGCTGCGTGATCAGCTACTGGACGAACTCGGCGTGCCCCGACGCAGTGGTGCAACCGCGTCGTCCGCGATCGATGAGGAGGCGAAAACGTCGTGAAACGGCGGTATCTGACGACGATGGCGATGACGGCCGCAATAGTTGCCGCGGCGTCGGCCTGCGGTTCGAGCAATGGCACGGCGACGGCGAAGGACCTGCACCTGGACTACGCCTACTACAACCCGCTGAGCCTGGTCATCCGCGATCAGCACCTGCTCGAAAAGCAGGGTTATAACGTCACCTGGGTGTTGTCGCAGGGCAGTAACAAGGCCAACGAGGGGCTACGGTCGAAGGCCCTGGACTTCGGCTCCACCGGCGGTTCGCCCGCCCTGTTGGCGCGGGCCAACGGCACACCGATCAAGACCGTCGACGTGTACGCCAAAGGGGAGTGGACGGCGATCGTTGTCGCCAAGAACTCACCCATCAACTCCGTGGCCGACCTGAAGGGCAAGAAGGTCGCGGTCACGAAGGGGACCGACCCGTACTTCTTCCTGTTGCAATCGCTTGCCACGGCGGGGCTTTCGCCCGCCGACATCGAGATCGTCAACCTGCAGCATGCCGACGGCAAAACCGCTCTGGAGCGCGGCGACGTCGACGCGTGGTCCGGATTGGACCCGTTCATGGCCGAGACGATTCAGCAGCAGGGTTCCCGCATCGTCTACCGCAACCCCGATTTCAACTCCGGCGGTGTCTTGAACGTGCGTGAGGACTTCGTCTCGGCGCATCCCGATTCCGTCCAGTCGGTGGTCAATACCTACGAGGAGGCCCGCAAGTGGGCGACGAAGCACCCGGCCGAGCTGGCGGCATTGCTGGCCTCGCAGGCGAAAGTACCGCTGAGCGTGGCGCAAGAGGAGCTGGGCCGAACGGCGTTGGATATCTCGCCGGTGCCGGACGATTCGCTGCGCGCGGTGCTGACCAGGGTGGTGCCGCTGGCCGTGGCGGACGGCGACATCAAATCCGAGGACGCCGGCCGCAACGCACTGAACACACTGTTCGAGCCGAAGTTCGCCCAGCAGGCGCACTGACGCCGAAGGCCGGGCGGCTGGCGAAATTGTCGGTGGCGCTGGTCGGCCTGATCGTTCCGGTATTGCTGCTGGTGATCTGGCAGCTTGCCACGGCGGTCACCGGGTTCTTCGCTCCCAGCCAGCTGCCGCCTCCCGGCGACGTGGTGTCCGCACTCGGTGGGTTGCTTCGGCACGGTGAGCTATGGACCCATCTGGAGGCCAGCGGTTCGCGGGTGCTCGTCGGCTACCTGGCCGGGGCCGGCGTGGCGCTCGCGTTGGGCTCACTGGTGGGGTTGTCGGTCACCGTGCGCAGGCTGCTGGCGCCCACCCTGGCCGCCTTTCGGACCGTGCCGTCCTTGGCGTGGGTGCCGTTGCTGCTCTTGTGGTTTGGCATCGACGAGACGCCGAAAATCCTGATGGTCGCCATCGGTGCATTCTTTCCGGTGTATACGACGACGGCATCGGCGCTCGCCCACATCGACCCCCACCTGCTGGAGGTCGGGCGAGCCTACGGGCGCCACGGTGCCTCGCTGTTGACGGCGGTGATGCTGCCCGCCGCGGCCCCCGAGCTGGTGAACGGACTGCGGCTGGGGTTGGCCAACGCGTGGCTGTTCGTGGTCGCAGCCGAACTGATCGCGTCCTCGAAGGGACTCGGGTTCCTGCTCATCGACAGCCAGAACACCGGCCGTACCGACGTCATGCTGCTGGCCATCGTGCTGTTGGCCGGCCTGGGCAAGCTCACCGACGGCGCCTTGGGCGCGGTGGAGACCCGGATCGTGCGGCGACGCGGGTAGTCCGCGTCAGCAGTGAGCAGTAAGGCAACACCCAAAAGGGCACGGGCGCTTGCGTTGTCGACCCCCCCGTCATCAGAGGTGCTCCGGTGAGGATCAGGATGCCCTGCGAGTGAAACGCCCGCTGCATCAGGTGAGCCCGCGGGGAATAGACCGATGTAGATGCGCGCGTAGCTGTAGCCGGGCTCGAAGCCGGTGCGCCGGCCGCGTTCGCTCGTTGCATCCTGGTGGCCATGCTTCACGTGGGGCCGGCTTACCCGCACAATAGCGCGATGCGTGCGATGCGAGAGGTCCGAAGAATCACTGCGGGTGTTCGCCGATGCCTGCTGACCCTCGCGTTGCTGATCGCGCTGGCGGGGTGCGGCGACGCGGCGCAGCGCGGCGCACCCCGATCTGGCGGTGATTTCGCGGGCCCGGTCGAGATCGGCAATGGGCGCCACCTCTATCTCACGTGCCGCGGAAAAGGCGGCCCGACAATAATTTTGGAGTCCGGCTATCACAACTCATCGGATCCGTGGAGTAACTCCGACGCCACCGCACCGGCCATCGGCCCGGCCGTATTGACGGCCCTGGCCGCTGATCACCGAGTCTGCGCCTACGACCGGCCCGGCACGCTGCGTTATCCCGATCCGCCCAGCATCACCGACCGCAGCTCACCGGTTCCGATGCCGCGCACCGCGCGGGACGTGGTCCAAGATCTGCATGCGTTACTGGCCGCCGCCCACCTTCCGGGCCCGTACGTTCTGGTCGGTCACTCGCTCGGCGGGCTGTTCATCCGGTTGTATGCCCAGACGTACCCGGATCAGGTGCGGGCCCTGGTGTTCGTCGACGCGTTCCCCATCGAGATACCCAGTCTGCTCGGACCGGACTGGCCGACGTATCGCCAAGCGTTGGACCAGCCGTTGGCCCAGTTCGCGAATTCGCCGACGTTCGAGGAGATCGACATCGACAAGAGCGTCGAACAAGTCGGCGCGGCCCCGGCTTTCCCGCCGGTCCCGACCGTCGTGCTGACAAGGACCGAGCCGTTCGCGATCCCGGGCACCGTTGCACCCGAGGAGGGCGCGAAGCTGGAACAGGCGTGGCGAGACGCCTCCGCGGATCTGATCGCGCTGCGGCCCCAGACCCCGCACCTGATCGCCACCGGCAGTGACCACTTCATCCAGGTTCACCAGCCCGATGTGGTCGCGGCCGGGGTACGCCTGGCGGTGCAGCGGTCGGACCCGAACCGCTGACCGGTCAGAAGAACGTCCCGGCGTGCGGTGCCTCGGGGACCGCGAACAGCCGATCGGCCACATCCAGCGCCACCGGATCGTCGGCGCGGGCCAGGCCGGCTTCGGCGAGGCTGCGCCAGGTTGTGCCACCGAGCAGCGCGGCGCCCAGTCCCTCGATCCCGACGCGGACGTCGGCGCCGCGCGTCGTCGGTTCGGCGCCGTCACCGGTGATGCTGAAGGTCGCCGAATTATCCGGCAGCAGTGGGTCATTCACCGCGATCGTCACGATTCCGTCGCCGACATAGGAGCGTGCCGCCAGCGCACGCTGCGCGTCGATGACCCGCAGCCATGTTTCGTCGTGCACCGCGGTGACCTTCACCGCCCGGCGGTCGAGGAACAGCCAGGGCAGCGTGTCGTCGAGGGGAAGCATCCAAAACAGCACGGGGTCAACCAGATCCAGGCCTAGCAGGAAACGCAGCAACCCGAGATACGCGTCGGCGGTGGGTGCGAAGAAGTCTTCGACCACCACGGTGCGCTGCTCGCTGACGAACCAATTCTCGGTATTGATCGGCCGGTAGCGGACGAAACCCGATTCGGCGCCCCGGTCGCCGTGCACCGCGACATACCAGGCCCCCGAAGACGATTCGGTGCGAAGCCGGGCGCTTTCCCACCACACGCCGGGACGGTCGATGGTGCCGGGCCGAGACGGTCGATTGGTGTCATAGATGCGGGGCAGGAGTTCCCAGACCACGGCGGCGTCCAGCAGGCGCACCGGACCGCCCGACCCGACGCCGGGCCGAAACGCCGCCCGCGCGGTCGTGATTTCCACGCTCTGAAAGGAACTGGCCACCCCGTAGCCGTACCGGCCATAGATGGTGGCCTCCGAGGCCCGCAACGATGCGACCACCTCGCCGCGCGCGGCGACGTCGTGCAGCTGGTGGCCGACCAATGCGGTGGCGATGCCGCGCCGGGTGAAGGACGGCAGCACGCCGATGTGGGTCACGGCGGCGTGGTTCACCGTGGCCCCGCCGGGAAGGGTCAGCGTGCTCGTCACGGCGTCCGCGGTCCCGACGAGTTGTCCGTCGACGAACGCGCCGATGGTGCGGCCGGGGTCGAGCAGCTTGGTGATCTGGCCGGGCGGCAGGTTCGACAGCGGCGGCAGACCCACCATCGCGGTGCGAAACAATCTGGCCGCGGCGATGAGCTCGTCCTCGGTGTCGAGAACCCGGATCTCGGTGCTCATTGGGTCATCATGTCTGTATGGCGCACAAGGTCACCCGACGGGTGCGATCCCCGCGTTGGAGATCGTGAAGCCGCGGCCCGAGGACACCGTGCAGGTGACTCCGTCGGGCTTGGAGGTGCAACTGAACGGACCCACTCCGGCGGTGTGGTCGTAGGCCAGAACCGGCGTGCCGATGCCGGCGTTGCCCAGACACGACGTGCCCGTGCAGTTCGTCACCGCGCCGGTGGTGGACAGGCGCACGGACGCGGGCGGCTCGTTCGTTTGGCAGTAGGCCTCGTCGGGGATGCCGGGATCGCGCTGGTAGTCGATCTCGCAACTGATGTTGCGGGACGGGGACAAAAACGCGCACGTCGACGCCGTGCACGCGGGGTTGTCCGCGGTCGCCCGGGGCGCGCCGACACAGCAGCCAACCAAGACGATCCCGAGTGCCGCGATGACCGCACGCTTCACGTCAGCCCCTAACGGTTGGTGTGCCGCAGAAGCTATCAGACGCCGCCGCGGCGCAGGGCCGCTAGCGGATAGGCAACCCGGTCAGCGCACGCGAGATCACCAGACGCTGGATCTCGCTGGTGCCTTCGAAGATGGTGAAGATCTTCGCGTCGCGGTGCATCCGCTCCACCGGGTAGTCGCGGGTGTATCCGTTGCCGCCCAAGATCTGGATGGCCTCGTCGGTGACGTAGACCGCGGCCTCGCTCGCGACAAGCTTGGCCATCGAACCCTCGGCCGAGTCGAAGTTCTGGTTGTTGCGCGCCATCCAGCCGGCCCGCCACACCAGCAGCCGGGCCGCGTCGATGCGGCTCTTCATATCCGCGAGCTTGAACGCCACGGCCTGGAATTCGCCGATCTTGCGACCGAATTGCTCGCGCTGACTGGCGTATTCGAGGGCATACTCGTAGGCGGCCCGGGCCACGCCGACGGCCATCGCTCCGACCGTGGGCCGGGTGCGCTCGAAGGTCTTCATCGCCGCCTGGCCACCCGTGGAGGCACCCGACTTGACCCGGGCGATCCGGGCCTCGAATTTCTCCCGGCCGCCCAGGATGGCGTCCTCGGGCAGGCGGACGTTGTCGAGGACCACCTCGGCGGTGTGCGATGCGCGGATCCCGTGCTTTTTGAACTTCTGGCCTTGCGCCAAACCTTTGGTGTCCGGACCGATTACGAAGCTGGCCTGGCCGCGGGTGCCGAGCTCGGGATAGACCGAGGCCACCACGATGTGCACGTTGGCGATGCCACCGTTGGTGGCCCAGGTCTTGGTGCCGTTGAGCACCCACTCATTGGCCGCCTCGTCGTAGCGCGCCCGGGTGCGGATGCCGCCGACGTCGGACCCCGCGTCGGGCTCCGACGAGCAGAAGGCTCCCAGCTTGGGTTCGTCCGCGGTGCCGAACATTTCGGGCAGCCAGCGGCCCAGCTGCTCGGGGGTGCCGTTGCCGGCCAGCGCCGCCGCGGCCAGCCCGGTGCCCATGATGGACAGCGCGATGCCGGCGTCACCCCAGAACATCTCCTCGAACGCGGTCAGCATCCCCAGCCCGGTCTCTTCGGCGGCCTGCTGCGCGAAGAAGTCGGGGGAGTAGAGCCCCACCTTCGCGGCCTCCTGAATCACCGGCCACGGCGTTTCCTCCCGTTCGTCCCATTCGGCCGCGGCCGGACGGATGATGTCGGCCGCGAACTTGTGCACCCAGTCGCGCACTTCGATCACGTCGTCGGACAGTTGCATGGAGAATGTCACAGCTGTGCTCCTGAATCATTGGTGTTCAAGGGTTTTCGGGGGTTTGTGTACTGGGCGAGGACGCTGACCGTTTGGTTGACCCACGCCTCGAAGTAGCGTTCTTCGTCGGTGTTGCCCGGCAGGCGACCGGTCAGCGCTTGCAGCGTCGCCGCGTAGGACAGCGAGCCGATGGCGACGGCCGCGGCCGCTTCGGGGTCGGGAATGCTGGTGCGGCCGGACCGATTCGACGCGGCCAGCTCGTCGGCGAAGCGTTGGTAGGCGTTGTCGGTGATCACCTGCCACGTCTTCTCATCGAGATCGCCGAGCTCGTCGGGCTCGCGCAGCATGACCTTGAGCAGGTCCTCGCTCTGCTTGAGGTTGCTCCAGATGAGCTGGCCGGCGATGCGCACCGCCCGCTCGACGCTGCCCGGTTGCCCCGCGTCGTATTGCTCGCGCGCGGCCACGATGCTGTCGATCCGGTGCGCGACCGCGGCCTCGAGGAGTTCGCGCTTGGAGCCGAAGTGCTTGTAGAGGGCCCCGGACCCCGGCGCCAGGCCGGATTCCCGCTGAATGTCGGCCACCGACGTCGCCGCATAGCCCTTGGCGGCAAAAAGCCGCAGGGCCGCGGACAGCAGCCGGTCACGTCCGGACGCGAGCATGGTGAGAGAGTACTCACTCACCCTGGTCAGGGCAAAATCGGCCCGGTTTTGGCACGTGACGAGGGAGCGCGCGATGCGGTTAGCGTTAAATTCTTGCGAAACGCCACTGCGCTTGATCGCGCCGAACCGGTACTGCTGTGAGGGTTGTACTCAAGGTTTGTCGAGAAGGATTGGCGAACCCACCGAAGGAGCCTGACATTCGCGTCCTACCGCGTGTACAGCTGCCGATGCGGGTGCTGTCGCTGCGCACCATCGTCATCGTCGCCGCCATATCGGTGATGACGCTCGTGGTCCTGCTGGGTACCTGGGTGTGGGTGGGCGTGACCAACGATCAGTACAGCCAACTCGATCGTCGGCTCGATTCGGTCAGCAGCCTGGGTGACATCAGCAGCCTGCTCAACAACGCCGAGCACGCGAGTCCGGACCGGCCGGCGCCCGACGGCAACCTGGTGCGCACCGCGCGTATCGGCGGCGTGACCGTCTCGGTCCCCAGCAGCATCGTGTTGCCCCAGCTTCCCGACGGCTATGCCAACACCACGATCAACGGGGTGCAGTACCGGGTCCGCACCTTCACCGCGGGCCCCGCCTCGATAGCGCTGGCCGCGCCGCTGGCCGAAGCCCAGCATCGGATCAACGAACTGCACCTGCGGGTGTTGCTGATCTGCGCCAGCGTCATCGGCGGCACCGTCGTGGTGGGCTGGGTGATCTCGTTGATCATGGTCAACCCCTTCCTGCTGCTGGCCCAGCAGGCCCGCGCGATCAACGCCCAGTCCAGTCCGGACGAGGTACAGGTTCGCGGCGTGCGTGAGGCCGTGGAGATCGCCGAGGCGGTCGAGGGAATGCTGGCCCGCATCGGCAAG
Source organism: Mycobacterium sp. 1245852.3 (assembly GCF_001669335.1). Lineage (NCBI taxonomy): Bacteria > Bacillati > Actinomycetota > Actinomycetes > Mycobacteriales > Mycobacteriaceae > Mycobacterium > Mycobacterium sp. 1245852.3. The sequence continues at coordinate 14,177 of NZ_LZLL01000567.1, forward strand.
GAGCAGCAGCGCACCAAGGCCGCGCTGGAATCGGCCCGCGACTTCGCCGCGGTCGCCTCCCACGAGTTGCGCACGCCGTTGACCGCCATGCGCACCAACCTGGAGGTGCTCTCGACGCTGGACCTGCCGCCCGAGCAGCGTCACGAGGTGATCGGTGACGTCATCCGCACCCAGAGCCGCATCGAGGCCACGCTGACCGCGCTGGAGCGGCTGGCCCAGGGCGAGCTGACGACCGTCGACGACTTCGTCCCGTTCGACATCACCGAGCTGCTCGATCGCGCCGCCCACGACGCCCTGCGCGTCTATCCCGATGTGGAGGTCTCGCTCGTGCCGTCGCCGACGGTGCTGATGATCGGGCTGCCCACCGGACTGCGGCTGGTGATCGACAACGCCATCGCCAACGCCGTCAAACACGGCAACGCCGGCAAGATCCTGCTGACCGTCGGCAGTTCCGGGGAGGGCGTGGAGATCGCGATCGACGACGACGGCACCGGGGTGCCGGAGTCCGAACGTGCCACGGTCTTCGAGCGGTTCGCCCGGGGCTCGACGGCCTCGCGGTCGGGCTCGGGGCTGGGCTTGGCGCTGGTCGCTCAGCAGGCCGAATTGCACGGTGGCACAGCGGCATTGCAGACGAGTCCGCTCGGTGGCACCCGGCTGCTGCTGCGGTTGGCCGGCGACGGGCGCGGACCGGCCTAGCGGCGGATCGCTTTGGCCGGCCCGCCCCCGCGTGCACCGCGCCGTCGATATCGCACAATGAGGCATGCTCGGCCACCTCGGCATCAACGTGCCCGATCTGTCAGCCGCGAAACGGTACTACGACGCGCTGATGCCCCTTGTCGGTTTTGAGCCGTTCTTTCATGCCGACGACGAGTTTTCTTATCGGCCCGTCCAGAACAAGCCGGGCACTTTCCTGTTCTTCTATCCAGCGCTCGAGCCGCACGAGTACTCAGCGCAGCAAGCGGGGCTGCAACACCTGGCATTCATTGTGCGGCACCGGTCGTCGGTGCGAGCCGTGCACGATCATGTCGTTCGAATCGGCGGTACGGTCATTCATCCGCCGGGCCATTTCCCGCAATATCCCGGCCATTATTACGCCACGTTCTGGTATGACCCATTCGGCATCAAACTCGAAGCGGTGTGCCATCACGACCGTGATTAAATAAAGCGGCATCGCAATGCACAGAAGGTGGCGGAGGTGCATTTGTGGCTGCCGAGTCTTGAGTGGCGACTGAGGTTTATTGACGACTCCGTCTGGGAATCCAGTGATTTCACGCTTGGGACTGGTGTTGCTTAACTGAATTTCGGGCCTTGAGTCCGGCCATAGTCGCAGTGAATACAAGGACAATGAATTGACCGACATCAGCGCGCGCGGCGCCGCGATCGCCGCCTCGGCGCGGCTGGTCAACGCGGTCCAGGTGGGACTGTGCGTCGGCGTGTCGATAGTGCTGCCCGCCGCGGTGTGGGGCGTGCTGGCGCCGGGGCGCCCGTGGGCGTGGTTGGCGTTGGTGGTGGCCGGGCTGGTGGCCGGCATCTTCCTGACCCAGGGTCGCGGGTTCGCCGCCAAGTATCAGGCCATCGCCCTGGTGTGCGGGGCGTCCGCGGCGGTGTGCGCGGGCGTGGTCAAGTATGCCGTCGCCGCGCCGCACGACGTGATGGCCGGGTTGGTGTGGCCCGCGGTGGCGGTGGCGACCTTCGCCGCATTGGGTTTGGCCGCAGCCCTTTTGGTGCCGGCGATGCGGTTTAGGCCATTCATCCGGTTGACCGTCGAGTGGGTGGAAGTGCTCGCGTTCATCGTCTTGCTGCCAGCGGCGGCGGCCTTGGGAGGGCTCTTCACGTGGATTCGCCACTGAGAAGGGCCGCGGCGGTGGCCGCCGCTGTCACATTGGTCGCATTATCATCCAATACCCCTGTCGCGCTTGCCATTACACCACCACCGGTGGATCCGGGTATGGTGCCGCCGGACGGTCCCCCGCGATCCGATCAGCCGATGCGCCGTGCCAACAGCTGCTCGACCCCGATCACCGTGCGCAACCCCGATGTGGCGCAGCTGGCCCCGGGCTTCAACCTGCTCAACATCACAAAGGCTTGGCAGTACAGCACCGGCAACGGGGTGCCCGTGGCCGTCATCGACACCGGCGTCACCCCCAACCCGCGGCTGCCGGCGGTCCCCGGTGGCGACTACATCATGGGTGAGGACGGCCTATCGGATTGCGACGCGCACGGCACGATCGTCAGCTCGATCATCGGCGCTGCGCCCCAAGGGATCTTGCCGATGCCGCGGCCGATGCCCGCCACTCCCGCGTTCCCGCCGCCGGCCGGCCCGCCGCCGGTCGCCGGCGCGCCGCCCCCGCCGGTCGAGGTGCCGCCCCCGGGGGGAGCGGCGGCACCGCGGGTTCGTCTTCGGTCTGCGGATCCGGCGGCCCGTTCGACGCGGCGGTCG
>NZ_LZLL01000568.1:0-15308 GCF_001669335.1 Mycobacterium sp. 1245852.3
CCCTTCACCGGGTTTCGCTCGGTGAACAGCCCGGGGGCGACCGCCCATGCGGCGACGAGGATCAGCAGCGCCGCGGACAGCCGCACCGACCAGGACGCCGAACGCCGCGCGCGGCGGGCCGGCGCCGCGACCGCGCTCATCCGAACCTGCCCAGCCGGGTGGTGAATCCGCGGCGCTGCGACTTGGTGACGCGCGGGTCCAGCAGCGGGTAGATCAAGTCGACCACGAGGTTGGCCGCCACGATGACCACCGCGGTCAGCAAGACCAGACCCTGAATGAGCGAGATGTCCTGGTTGGAAACCGCCTGCAGCAGTACGGCTCCCAAGCCGGAACGGGAGAACACGGTTTCGGTGACCACCGATCCGCCCAGCAGCGCACCCACCGTCGTCGCGGTCACCGTCAGCGCCGGCGCGGCGGCGTTCTTCAGCACGTGCCTGCGGATCACCCACCCCGGCGTGCCGCCCTTGGCGCGCGCGGTGTTGACGTGCGGAAGCGCCAGGGTGGCATCGATGTTCTTGCCCAGCACCTGCGCGATCGGTGCCGAGATGGGCACGGCGAGCACCAGCGCCGCGACCAGCAGCGAGGTCACGGATCCGTCCGGAAACAACGAGATCAGCCTGAGTTGCACCGAAAAGACTTGCAGCACCACCAATCCCAGCCAGAACGTCGGGACGGCGCCGAACAGCGGCGGGATCGCGCGCACCACCGACTTCACGGGCGCGCAGGTGGTCGCCAGCGCCGTGATCGCCGCGGCGAACAGCAGCGCGAACGCGGTCGCCGTGGCCGCCAACTTCAGCGTCTCGCCGATCACCCCGCCGATGCGGTCGGTGACGGACTGACCGCTGGACAGTGAGAAGCCGAAATGCCCGTGCAGCACCTGATTCAGCTGGGAGAAGTACTGCACCCACAACGGCCGGTCATAGCCGTAGAACGCCCTGACCTGGATGACGATGTCGGGGTTGAAATAGCCCTCGCCCTTGGCCACGAAGATCGCCGCGGGATCGGTCGGCAGGATGCTGACCCCCCAGAAGACGACGGTGAAGGCCACCAGCAGCACGATCGCCGACTGGCCGACGCGGGTGAGGATGTAGGTGACCACCGCGTCAGGCCTTCCACGCGCTTTGCAGCAACGGCTCGGTGTAGCGGGTGAACTCGACGTGGACGTTCGGCGCGGCGGCATGAACCTGCACCTCGTCCCAGAGCACCAACGCCAACTGGTCGTCGATGATCTTGCGCTGTTCGCGAGCGACGATGGCTTTGAGCCGGGCGGGGTCGGTCTCTTTGAGTTCTTCCTCCGACAACGTCAACAGATCGTCGTTCTTGGCGAATGTCAGGTTGCTTTTCGCGCGGCCGAACAGCAGGCCCAGGCCGATGTTGTACTGGATTCGGGTGCCGAACAACGGAGTCGACTGTTGGCTGCTGGAGGCGTTGAAGAACGTCGTATCGCCCGCCCGGTTCTGCAGGACGACGCCCAGTTCCCGCCACTGCGATTCGATGAACTCGAACGCCGGGCGAAACACCACGCTCTGGTTGGACGCCGCCAGCGTCAGATTGAGCTTCTTGCCGTCCTTTTCGCGCACCCCGTCGCCGCCGATTCTCCACCCGGCCGCATCGAGCAGGCTGGCCGCCTGCTGCGGCCGGTATCCGATGTCGGCGCTCACGTTGGCGAACAAGGGGTCGTCGTGGCCCAGGACGGAATCGCTGGCCCGATAGCTGTCGGACAGCACGGTATCCACCACCGCTTGGCGGTCGATGCCCAGTTGCAGCGCCCGGCGCACCCGCACGTCGTTGACGACCTGGTTATTGATCCGAAAGCCCACCAGGTTCGCGGTCTCGGCGGGCGCCGCGACCGAGATCACCTGCAGGCCACCCTGTTTGAGTGCGGGTTCGTCGGTGGGCTGGATTCCGCGCGCCACGTCCACCTGATGCGACTGGACCGCACCCGCGCGCAGGCCCGGTTCGGCGATAACCCGGAAAACCACCTTGTCGAGATAGGCGGCGCCCGGGTTCGGCCACGACGACGGCGCCCACGCGTAGTCCGGGCGTTTCTTGAGCACCACCTGCTGGTCGGGAATCTGCGATTGGTAGACGAACGGGCCTGAGCCGACGACGTTTTCGATCTTGGCCTGACGCTGGTAGTCGAGGGCCAGCGTCGACGGCGCGCGGATCCCGGCGCGGCTGTAGGACAAGACCTTGTAGAAGTTCGTGTTGGGGCGGTTGAGGAACACGGTGACGACGTTTCCGCTGACCTCGCTGCGGTCGTAGCCGACGAAGTCGGCGAAGGCCGGCATCTTCTTGCCCGGGTCGCCCTTGCCGAGCTGGTCGAAGTTCGCCTTCACCACCTCGGCGGTCAGCGGTGTCCGGTCGCTGAACGTCACTCCGTTGCGGATCGTGAAGGTGTACCGGGTGGCGTTCTGGTTGCGGGAGAAGGTTTTCGCCAGCCATCCATGTACCGCGTCGGTCTTCGGGTCTACGTACACCACCCGGTCGAGCACCTGGAACATCAGGTTGTTCGCGCTGTAGTTGGCCGCCATGGTGTCGGTGACGAACTGGACATCGGAGTAGGTCAACGTGCCACCGTGCACCGGCGCCCCGGTGGGCCCCGCGCTGGGAGCGTGCCGGTGGCTCGAGCACCCCGCCGCCACGACCGAGAGGACGGCGCCCAGCACCGCCGCGCGCGTCGCTGCCTTCGACATTCGGGCGCGTTTAGAAGAAACTGGTGTCGGGCAGCGCCGCGCCGTTGACGGCGACGTCGCCCAGCACCCGCGCCTTGTAGATGGTCGGGTTGTGCGAGAACAGGGTTCGCAGGTTTCGCCAGTGCCGGTCCAGCAGCGCCGAGGCCTGGATGGCCGACGCGCCCCCGGCGTCGAAGACGCGCGACGCCGCCCGCAGGGCGGGCTCCTGGATCGCGACCTTGACCCTCGCGGCGGCGATCGACGCCGCGGCTTCCAACTCGGGATCGATCCCGGTGTCGCGCGCGGCCTCCAGCGCGGGCGCGAGATCGGCCGCCGCGCTGCGCACCAGAGCGTGCGCGCCGTAGGCCACGGCGTCGATCTCCCCGACGATCTGCAGCAACTGCGGGTCGGCGGTCGGAGTGTCGGTGCTGGCGAAGGTGTAGGTGCGGCGCCGGCCGCGCACCAGGGCCGCGGCATCCGCCGTCAGGCTGCGCAGGATTCCGGCGGCCACCGCGTGCAGGTACAGCTGCACCAGCGCACCTCGGGCGCGGTTCACCCCGATGGTGGCGCCCAGCGGGAAGACTTCGTCGGCCGCGACCGCGACGTCGTTGAACACCGTTGTGCCGCTTCCGGTTTGACGCTGACCGATGCCGTCCCAATCGTCGAGGTGCTCGACGCCGGCCCGGTCCACCGGAATCACCACGGCGGTCGGGGCGCCGTCGTCGTCCTGCGCGGTGATCCGCAGGTAGTCGGAGAACTGCGCGCCGGTGCTGTAGAACTTCCTGCCGCGCAACCGCAACCCGTCCTCGGTGGCCACCAGCCGCGTGTCGCGGTTGTTGCCGCCGACGGACTTCTGGCTCTGCTCGGCGTTGGCGCCCCCGATCAGCCCGCCCTCGGCGACCACCGCGATCCAGCGGTCGCTGCCGGGGCGCCGCGGCTTGACCTGCAGCTCCTCGACCAGCGCGTAATGGATCCGCAAAATGTGCGCCAGGTCAGGGTCGGCGGCGGCCAGCGCGACGAGATAGTCGAAGAACTCCGGCGCCGTGAAGCCGGCACCGCCGAGTTCGCGGGCCAACCGCACCGCGCCCAGCCGATGGTCGCGAACAAGCTTGAGCCCACGCAGCGGCGGTTCCGTCGCACCGTCGGCCAACCGCAGACGATAGTCGGCGGCGATCTCGGCGAGTACGTCGCCGATCGCCGCGGGGTCTGCGGGTGTGTCGTGCCGGTGAACTCCAACGGGCATGTGTGACAAAGCCTTCCGGATGCGTCCGTGCCGCGGCGATTCACGGCAACCAGCCCCAGAACCTATGCGCCGCCGGCCGATGCCGACAACGGTTTATAGCGTCACAATTTTTAAGCGGAATGGCGCGTGGTCAGCCATCTTCGGGTCGGCGCCGCGCGCGGCGGTTGCATCGCGCGTGCGCCGACGTAACGTCGTGACTCATGCCTGCCACGCTGTCCGTCGGGATCGAGGTCGCCGGCGATGGGACCGGCGGCCAGTCGCCGGCGCGCGGCGTCGCCGGGCTGGCACATCGCCTGGAATCCGCCGGTGTGCACTACTGGGTGATCGGCGCCGACCGCTCCGAACCGTCCGACGCCGTCGCCCTGGACGCCTCGCTGGTCGCCACCGTCGCGGCCCGGCACAGCACCACGCTGGGCCTGGTGGTGGCCGCGTCCGTGCATCGCGACCACCCCTATAACCTGGCTCGCCGGCTGCTGTCGGTCGAGCATGCGGCGCCCGGGCGCGTCGGCTGGTTCGCCCTCGATGCCGACCGGCGCATCGGGCTTGACGCCGTCGCCGACACCTGGACCGGCGCCGCCCTCGGCCCGGCGCACACCGCGGCGGCGATCGAGGCGGTGCGGACGCTGTGGCGCACGTGGCCGTATGCGTCGGTGGTGGGCGACCGCGCGACCGGCGTTTTCGCCGACACCGCACAGATTCGGCGCGCCGACGTGCACGGCGCCTATCGCATCACCGGGCCGCTCAACGTGCCCGGTTCGCCGCACGGCGACCCGCCGGTGTGGCAGCGGGGCGGTGTCGCCACCGCGAACGCCGACGTGGTCGTCGTCGAGGACGGCGACCCGGCCCCGGATGGCGCGGTCGTCCGGGTGCGGTCGGTCGGCCATGCGGCGCTGGATCGGGTGGCGGCCACGCCGGGCGCGCGCGGCGTGCTGCTGCGGGTCACCCCTGACTCCCTGCCGGCGGTGCTCGACGATGTGGTCGCCGCGGCGCAACGCCGCGGCGTGCTGGCCACGCCCGGCGCCGGCACGCTGCGACAACGGCTCCGGCTTTCCGAACCCGCCGGCCCCGACCTGTCGGCACATCGCCGCGCCTTCGACGGCGCCCCGAATGCGGGAGCCCGCCTGTGAGCGGCCACCAGCGCCGGCTGACGCTCAATGTCAACGTGTTGAACCTGGGCATTCACACCGCATCGTGGCGGCGATCGGCCGAGGCGCCCACCGCGTTCGCCGACCCCGGCTACTACGTGCGGATGGCCGAGATCGCCGAGCGCGGAACGCTGGACGCGCTGTTCCTGGCCGACGGACCCGCGTTGCGCGATCACCCCGCCCTGCGCCCGTCGCAGGCCCTGGAGCCGAGCGTGATCCTGGCCGCCATTGCGGCGGAGACGGAGCATCTCGGACTCATTGGGACGTTGTCCTCGACGTTCAACGACCCGGTGGAGCTGGCGCACCGGTTGCTCAGCCTCGATCACCTCAGCGGGGGGCGGCTCGGCTGGAATGTCGTCACCACCTATTCCGAGGCGGCCGGCGGCAACTTCGGCCTCGCCGACCTTCCCGACCGGCAAACCCGATACCGGCGCGCCGCGGAGTTCGTCGACGTGGTGCTGGCCCTGTGGCGCGACGCCGCGGCCGGTGCGGGCGGCATCGACCACCGGGGCGAATTCTTCAGCGTCACCGGCTCGTTGCCGCAGGGCCCGTCCCCGCAACGGCATCCGCTGCTGGTGCAGGCCGGCGGCTCGCCGCAGGGCCGCGACCTGGCCGGGCGCGTCGCGGACGCGGTGTTCAGCGCGGAACTCGACCTGGAGGCCGGCATCGAGCACTACCGCTACGTCAAGGACGTCGCCGCCGCGCACGGCCGCGGCCCCGACGCGGTGCGCATCCTGCCCGGACTCATCACCACCATCGGCAGCAGCCGCGCCGAAGCCCAGCGGCGCTACGACGAGCAGAACGCGCTGCTGCCCGCCGGCCACGACGTCGATCGGCTGTCACAGACCCTCGGGGCGGACCTGTCGGGACTTCCGCCGGAGGAACCGATTCCCGCGCGGCTGCTGGGGGCGGTGCCGGATCCGTCGAAGTTCGTTGGCTCGCTGGGCTTTCGGGAATCGGTGGTGCGCCTGGTGACCAGCCGCGGGCTGACGCTGCGGCAGACCCTGCGCGAGTTCAGCGGCTCGGGCCACCGGGTTATCGTGGGAACGCCGGTCGACGTGGCCGACACCATCGAGCGGTGGTTCTGCGCCGGTGCCGCCGACGGCTTCAACCTGATGCCCGACGTCTTCCCCGACGGTCTGGAGGTCTTCGTCGACGAGGTGGTGCCGATTCTGCGGTCCCGCGGCCTTTTCCGCACCTCGTACACGGACAAGACGCTGCGTGAACGGCTCACCGGCGACCGACACGCCGCCGCGGCGTGAACCCAGGAAAGAAGGTGCACCGTGCCCGCCGAGAAGGGTCAATTTCTCTGGTACATACCGAATACCGTCGAGCCGGGCCATCGAGGCGACGACACCGTCGACGGCTGGGGAAGCCTGGACTATTCGGTCGACCTGGCGCTGCGCGCCGAGCAGCACGGCTGGGAAGGCGCGCTGATCGGCACCGGCTGGGGCCGGCCGGACACGTTCACGGTGGCGACGGCGATCGCGGCGCGCACCACCAACTTCGCGCCACTGGTGGCGGTCCGCCCGGGCTATTGGCACCCGGCGCATTTCGCCAGCGCGGCGGCAACGCTGGATCGGCTCAACAACGGCCGGCTGCTGGTCAACGTCGTCAGCGGGGCCGATGACCTGGCCGCCTACGGCGACCCGGAGGTCGACAAGGCGCGCCGCTACGACCGCACCCGCGAATTCATCCGCCTGGTCCGCCGGTTGTGGAGCGAGGACGACGTCACCTTCCTCGGCGAGTTCTACCGTGTCGAACACTCGACGCTGCAGCCGCGCCCGACCGGTGCGGACGAAGGCCGGTACCCGAAGCTCTACTTCGGTGGGGCGTCGGAGGCCGCCGAGCAGGTCGCCGCGACCGATGCCGATGTCCAACTGTTCTGGGGCGAGCCGCTGGACGGCATCGCCGAACGCATCGACAGGCTGAAGTCGTTGTCCGACAAGCTCGGTCGCGAGCACGCACCGCTGGAGTTCGGCCTGCGTGTCACCACCCTGGTGCGCGACACGTCCGAGGAGGCCTGGCGCGACGCCGAGGCGAAGGTCGCCAAGCTGGCCGGCACGCCCACGATGATGCTGCTGCACGACCCGGCGGGGTCCGCGGGCCAGCGGCGGCTGACCGATCTCGCCGGGCGGGGAGAAGTGCTGGACTCCTGCCTGTATACGACGCCGAGCAAATACGGCGGCGAGGGCGCCGGGACGACGTGGCTGGTCGGGTCGGCCGTCGAGGTCGCCGCCGCGCTGCGCAAATACGCCGACCTAGGGGTCACCCACTTCGTGCTGTCGGACACCCCGTACAAGTCGGAGACGGTCCGGCTCGGCGAGCAGTTGTTGCCGCTGCTGCGGCCCACCACCGTCCCGAACTGACGGCCTCAGAGCAGCGCCAGCCCGACGCCCGCCGCGCTGGCCAGACACATCGACGGCCCGTGCGGCACCGTGGCCGTGCCGTCGCCCGGAAGCCGGGCCGCCATCCCCAACGCCGCGGTCAGCAGCGGCGCCCCCAGCGCCGCCAGGAACCATGCGCCCACGCCGAAGCACCCGGTCAACGCGCCCAGGCCGAGGGCCAGCTTGACGTCACCGGCACCCATGGCGCCCCGCGACCCGCAGTGCACGGCGAGGTAGACCGCGGTCAGCGCGACGGTTCCGGCCGCCGCCGGCGCGCCGCGGCCGGCCAGAGCGGCGGCCGCCAGAATCGTCGCGGCCCCGGTCAGCGTCAGCGCGTTGGGCAGCCGGCGCTCCCGGATGTCATAGCCGCTCAACGCCGCCAGCCAGGCCAGCACCAGACACGCCGCCGCAATTCGCATGCGCGGCAGGCTAATCCGGTGCGGCCACCGCGCAAGTCATGGCCTCGCGCGGCGCGGGCCGCCCGGTGAACTGTTCCACCTGCGCGAAGGCCTGGTGCAGCAGCATCTGCAGACCGCTGATCACCCGGCCACCGGCGGCGCTCACCGCGGCGGCCAGCGGCGTGGGCCACGGGTCATAGACGGCGTCCAGCAGCACGCCGATGCGTCCGAAGGTGCCGGCATAGCGCGCGGCCACGTCCGCCGGGATGGTGCTGACCAGCACCTCGGCGCCCGCCACCTCGTCGGCCAGCCCCCCGCCGTCCAGGTCGCAGAACCGGGTCGGCACACCCAGTTCGCCGCCCAGCTCGACCAGCCGGGCCGCCTTGCCGGGGTTGCGGGCCACCACGGTGACGCCGGCGACGCCCAGTTGGGCCAGGCCGGCGACGGCCGCTGGAGCCGTGCCGCCCGATCCACAGACCAGCGCCCATCCAGAGGCCCCGCCCATTGACGCCAACGCCCCACTGACGCCGTCGATGTCGGTGTTGTCGGCCCGCCAGCCGGTCGGCGTGCGGACCAGGGTGTTGGCCGAGCCCACCCGCCGCGCCCGGTCGGTCCGCTCGTCGGCGACGCGCAGGGCGGCGAACTTGCCGGGCATGGTCACCGACAGCCCGACCCATTCCGGCCCGAGGCCGCCCACCACGCCGGGCAGCTGCTCGGCGTCGCACTCGATGCGCTCGTAGGTCCAGTCATCCAGGCCCAGCGCCCGGTAGGCCGCCAGGTGCAACTGCGGGGACTTCGAGTGGGCGATCGGCTTGCCGAGCACGGCCGCCTTGCGCGGCGCCGGGCTAGCGGGGGGTGCTGTCGAGGACACCGTTGTGCTTAGCCAGCTCGATGTTGGCCAGGTGTTGTTGATAGTCGCGGGTGAACAGCGTCGTGCCCTGCGCGTCGATGGTAACGAAGTACAGCCAGTCACCGGGCTGCGGGTGCTCGGCGGCGTTGAGCGCGTCGGTGCCGGGCGAACAGATCGCGGTGGCCGGCAGGCCCTGCGACACATAGGTGTTCCACGGCGTCTTCTGGGCCCGGTCGGCGTCGCTGGTGGCCACCTCGCGGCGGTCCAGCGGATAGTTGACCGACGAGTCGAACTCGAGCGTGTGGTGGGCGTGCAGCCGGTTGTAGATGACCTGCGCCACCTTGGCGAAGTCCTGGGAGTTGGACTCCTGCTGCACCAGCGACGCCACCACCAGGATGTCGTAGGGCGACAGGCCCATGGCCTGGGCGGTGTCCACCAGCCCGGACTTGACGTACTCCTCGGCGCCGGCGCCGATCAGGGTGGCCAGGATGGCCTCGGGCGACGCGGACGGATCGATGTTGAAGGTGCCCGGCCCGATCAGCCCCTCGATGCGGCGGTGGTCCTTGCCGAGTTCACCGACGGGTTCGGTGGCCCATGCCGGCACCGCCAACGCCAAGGGAGAACTGTTGGTGGCGGCGGCCCGCAGGCCTTCCACCGGGACGCAGCGGGTGTCCCCGTCCAGGTCGACGCAGGTGGCGCGCGAGATCAGCGTCAAGATTCCCGGCGTCACCACGTTGGTCTTCATGTCGGTGGTGTCGTCGAGCTGACGGCCTTCGGGGATGACCAGCCGGCCCACCCGGCTCTTCGGGTCGGTCAGCCGCGCGACGGCGTTGGCGGCCGGGATCTCGGTGCGCAGCCGGTAGAAACCCGGTTGGATCGCGTTGATGGCGCTGTTGCCGTGCGCGGCGTTGACGAACGCCCGCACCGTCTTGATGACCTGCTGTTTTTGCAGCGTCTCACCGATGTTGGTGGTCGAGTCACCGGCCTGGACCTGAATCACCAGGTCCCGCTTGCCGCTGCCGGTGTAGTCGTCGCCGGGCCCGAACAACGTGTGCCACAGCTTGGCGCCCGCGAAGACGCCGGCGAGCACCACCACGACGAAGATCGCCAGCGCGACCTTGCCGGCGAAGCGCCGCCGCCGGCGGCCCCGCTCGGCCTTCCGGGCGACCCGGCTCGACTTGCGCCCCGACGGCGCGCCCACCGCCTCGGGCTCGGCCCGTTCCCGCCGTGCGCTGTCAACCATCGCTGAGCTCCCCCGCCACCGCCGCGCGGCGCTGATCCAGCCAACTCTGCAGGATCGCCACCGCCGCGGCCTGATCGATCACCGCACGCTGTTCTTTGGCCCGCATCCCGGCCGCGCGCAGCGAGCGCTGGGCGGCCACGGTGGTCAGCCGCTCATCGGCCAGCCGCACCGGCACCGGGGCGATGCGCCGGGCCAACGCGTCGGCCACCTCGATCGCGTCGAGGGCCGACGGGCCGGTGCGATCGGCCAGCGTGCGCGGCAATCCGACCACCACCTCGACGGCTTCGTACTCGGCGACCAGCGCGGCCAGCCGCCGCAGGTGCTTGCCGTTGCGGTCGCGGCGCACGGTCTCCACCGGGGTGGCCAGGATGGCGTCGGGGTCGCTGCAGGCCACGCCGATGCGCACGCTGCCCACGTCGATGCCGAGCCGTCGTCCCCGGCCGGGGTCCTGGTGAGGATCGCCGGGCCGGTCAGGCGAGCGGTGCTGTGTCAAGACCACTCAATCGACCCGCGCTATCACGGCGATCTCGGACCGTACCGCGTCGAGCGCTGCGTCGATGCCCGCCGGATCCTTGCCGGATCCCTGCGCCAGGTCCGCCTTGCCACCGCCGCGGCCGTCGACGGTCGCCGCGAGCTGCTTGACCAGGTCGTTGGCGCGAAGCCCCAGGTCCTGGGCGGCCGGATTGGCGGCGACGGCGTAGGGCACCGACCCGCCCTCGCCCTCGGCGATCAGCGCGACCACCGCGGGATCGCTGCCCAGCTTGCCGCGAATGTCGCCGACCAGGGAGCGCAGATCGCCCGCCGTCATCCCGCCGGACATCCGTTGCGCCACCACCCGGACGTTACCGATGCGCTCCGCGCCCGCCGCGGCGTTGGTCGCGGCGGCCCGGGCGCCGGCCAGCCGGGCGCGTTCGAGTTCCTTTTCCGCCGCCTTGAGGCGCTCCACCAGGTTGGCCACCCGGGCGGGCACCTCGTCGGAGGGCACCTTCAGCGACGACGCCAGCCCCGCCATCAGCGCGCGTTCCTTGGCCAAATGCCGGAACGACTCCAGCCCGACGTAGGCCTCCACCCGGCGCACCCCGGAACCGACCGAGGATTCGCCCAGGATGGTCACCGGCCCGATCTGCGCCGAGTTGTGCACGTGGGTTCCACCGCAGAGCTCCAGCGAGAAGGGGCCGCCGATCTCCACCACGCGCACCTCGTCGGGGTAGGCCTCGCCGAACATGGCCATCGCGCCCATCGCCTTGGCCTTCTCCAGCTGCTCGGTGAACGTGTGCACCTCGAAGTCGGCCTGCACGGCCTGGTTGGTCACCTCTTCGACCTGGGTGCGCTGCTCTTCAGACAGCGGCCCCTGCCAGTTGAAGTCGAACCGCAAATAGCCGGGGCGGTTGAGCGAGCCGGCCTGAACGGCGTTGGGGCCCAGCACCTGTCGCAGGGCCGCGTGCACCATGTGGGTGCCGGAGTGGCCTTGGGTGGCGCCGCGGCGCCACTGCGGGTCGACCGCCGCGACGACGGTGTCGCCCTCGACGAACTCGCCGGACTCGACGTTGACCCGGTGCACCCACAGGGTTTTGGCGATCTTCTGCACATCGGTGACCGCGGCGCGGGCGGTCTCGCCGGCGCCCGTTCCGCTGATGGTGCCCTCGTCGGCGATCTGGCCGCCGGCCTCGGCGTACAGCGGCGTGCGGTCCAGCACCAGTTCGACGCGGTCGGCCCCCTCGGTGCCGTGGGTGACCACCGGAACCCGCTTGCCGTCCACGAAGATGCCCAGAATCCTTGCCTCGGAAGTCAATTCGTCAAAGCCGGTGAACTCGGTCGGCCCGGCGTCGACCAGCTCGCGGTAGGCGGTCAGGTCGGCGTGGGCGTGTTTGCGCGCGGCGGCGTCGGCCTTGGCGCGCCGGCGCTGCTCGGCCATCAGTTCCCGGAAGCCGACCTCGTCCACGTGCAGGCCGGCCTCCGACGCCATCTCCAGCGTGAGCTCGATCGGGAATCCGTAGGTGTCGTGCAAGGTGAAGGCGTCCGCGCCCGAAATCGACTTCGCGCCAGAGGATTTGGTGGTGCCGGCCACCTCGTCGAACAGCTTCGAGCCCGCCGCCAGCGTGCGGTTGAACGCGGTCTCCTCGGCGACGGCGATGCGCCGGATCCGGTCGAAGTCGGCGACCAGCTCAGGGTACGACGGCCCCATCGCGTCGCGCACCGTGGCCATCAGGTCGCCGACGATGGGCCCCTCGATGTCGAGCAGCCTGGCCGAGCGGATCACCCGGCGCAGCAGCCGGCGCAGCACGTAGCCGCGGCCGTCGTTGCCGGGCGTGACGCCGTCGCCGATCAGGATGGCGGCGGTGCGGCTGTGGTCGGCGATCACCCGGTAGCGCACGTCGTCGTCGTGGTTGCCCACGTCATACCCGCGGGGCGCCCGGGCGGCGGCGGTGTCGATGACCGGGCGCAGCAGGTCGGTCTCGTAGACGTTGTGCACGCCCTGCAGGATGAACGCGACCCGCTCCACGCCCATGCCGGTGTCAATGTTCTTGCGCGGCAACGGCCCCAGGATCTCGAAGTCGGCCTTGCCGGTGCCCTCGCCGCGCTCGTTCTGCATGAACACGAGATTCCAGATCTCGATGTAGCGGTCCTCGTTGGCGATCGGGCCGCCCTCGATGCCGAACTCCGGCCCGCGGTCGTAGTAGATCTCCGAGGACGGGCCGCACGGGCCGGGGATGCCCATCGACCAGTAGTTGTCTTCCATGCCGCGGCGCTGGATGCGATCGGAGGGCAGGCCGGCGATCTCCTGCCACAGCTGCACGGCCTCGTCGTCGTCGAAAAAGACCGTCGTCCAGATGCGTTCGGGATCCAGGCCGTAGCCGCCCTGCTCGACGCTGTTGGTCAGCAGGGTCCAGGCCAGCTCGATGGCGCGGCGCTTGAAGTAGTCGCCGAACGAGAAGTTGCCCGCCATCTGAAAGAACGTGTTGTGTCGGGTGGTGATACCGACCTCGTCGATATCGGGCGTGCGGATGCACTTTTGGATGCTGGTGGCGGTCGAGTACTCGGGAGTGCGCGCGCCCAGGAAGTAGGGCACGAACTGCACCATGCCCGCGTTGACGAACAGCAGGTTGGGGTCGTCGAGGATCACCGATGCGCTCGGCACCTCGGTGTGGCCCGCCTTCACGAAATGATCAAGAAACCGCTTCCTGATCTCGTGTGTCTGCACTTTCCAGCCCGCTTCTTTCCGTTACTTCGACGTCTGGCTCCCAGCCTATTCGCCGGGTGTGAGAAGCCCATCTAACGACGCATTTCGACCGCTCACAGTACCTGCCCCGGCGCGCCGGGCGTCCGGCCGCTAACCCTCCAGAAAGCTCAGCCGGACCGAGCGTTGGGGGTTGTCCCGGTTCAGGTCGACCAGGACGATGCTTTGCCACGTGCCCAGCATCGGCTCCCCGCCCGAGACCGGCACCGTCACCGACGGCGCGACGAGCGCCGGCATCACATGGTCGGCGCCGTGGCCCGGGGAGCCGTGCGAGTGCCGGTACCGGTCGTCGCGCGGCAGCAGCCGTTCCAGCGCGTCGACCAGGTCGTCGTCGGAACCGGCACCCGTCTCGATGATGGCCACCCCCGCCGTGGCGTGGGGGACGAACACGTTGCACAGGCCGTCCCCGCGCGACCAGCAGAACCCGCGCACCGCCTCGGTGAGATCGACGATGCGGCGGCGCGAGGTGTCCACGTCCAACACATCGGTATGCACCCGGACAAGCCTACGGCCCGACCGTCGCGACCAGCCAATCGTTTGTGAGCGCGGCCACAGTTGGGCATTGCGGCACGCAACCGGCAGGAGGAAGGTAACTGGTGGGACCGGTGGCGCCACCGGGTCCCGTTAGTTGTCAAGCCCCGACACAGAGAGGGGTCGACCGTGTACGCACGTTCCACCACCATCCAGGCGCAACCCCTGTCGGTCGACATCGGAATTGCGCACGTTCGCGACGTCGTCATGCCCGCCCTCACCGAGATCGACGGGTGCGTGGGGCTGTCGCTGTTGGTCGACCGGCAATCCGGCACCTGCATTGCGACCAGCTCGTGGGAGACCATCGAGGCGATGCGCGGCAGCGCCGAGCGGGTCGCGCCCATCCGTGACCGGGCCGCGCTGATGTTCGACGGCAGCGCGCGGATCGAGGAATGGGACATCGCCCTGCTGCACCGCGACCACCCGTCCCGACAGGGTGCGTGCGTGCGCGCCACCTGGCTCAAGGTGGTGCCGGATCAGCTCACCCGGTCGCTGGACTTCTACCGGTCCTCGGTGCTGCCCGAGCTGGAGGACCTCGACGGGTTCTGCAGCGCCAGCCTGCTCGTCGACCACCCCGCGTGCCGCCGGGCGGTCACCTGCTCCACGTTCGACTCGATGGAGGCGATGGCCCGCAACCGCGACCGGGCCAGCGAACTGCGCAGCAGGCGGGTGCGCGAGCTGGGCGCCGAGGTGATCGACGTGGCCGAGTTCGAACTGGCCATCGCCCACCTGCGGGTGCCCGAGCTGGTCTAGCCGGGCAATCAGGCTGGGCCTAGGGCAAGGCGTCGCCGGGGAACCCGCGGCAGGCGTGCACCTCGTAGGTGAAGACGCCCGCGGCGACCCCGGGGTCCTCGCTCATGATCCCGGTGGTCTCGTCGACCGTCGCGGCGAAGACTCCGACGCCGCAGACGTCGGACTCGTCGCTGACCGGCAGGACCACCGCGAGCACCCCGTCGTCGCGCAGCCCGAAATTGCGCCGGCCGTGCTCCCAGATCACGCCGACCGACGACTCGTCGCCGAACCTGGGGCCGCGCTTGAGGATGACGACGCTGTAGGGCTTGGCGGTGGGCAGCAGCCGGCCCATCTCCTCGTCGGTGAAGACCTTCATGACCGTCCCCTCTTGTTGCGGATGATCGCGCGCAATCGGTCCAGCCGGCCGGCCATTTCGCGTTCACCGCCGCGGCCGGTGGGGCGGTAGTAGTCGACACCGACCAGCTCGTCGGGTGGATACTGTTGCGCGACAACGCCATCCGGGTGATCATGCGAGTACTTGTAGCCCTGCGCGTTGCCCAGCCCGGCGGCGCCCGAATAGTGCCCGTCGCGCAGGTGCGGCGGAACCAGTCCGGCCTTGCCGGCCCTGATGTCGCTCATCGCCGCACCCAGCGCCGTGGTGACCGCGTTCGACTTCGGCGCGGTGGCCAGATAGACCGTGCAGTGCGCCAGGGTGAGCTGCGCCTCGGGCATGCCGATCAGCGCGACGGTCTGCGCGGCCGCGACCGCCACCTGCAGCGCGGTCGAGTCGGCCATGCCGATGTCCTCGCTGGCCAGGATCATCAGCCGGCGCGCGACGAACCGCGGGTCTTCCCCGGCGACCAGCA
>NZ_LZLL01000569.1:0-2882 GCF_001669335.1 Mycobacterium sp. 1245852.3
CGCCGGCGGCGCGCGGATGCACCGGCTGGCGGTCTCGCACGCGTTTCACTCGCCGTTGATGGAACCCATGACGGACGACTTCGCGGCGGTGGCGGCCGGGGTCTCGGCGGCCGAGCCGCGAATCGCCTTGGTGTCCAACCTGACCGGGCAACTGGCCGGCCCCGGCTATGGCTCGGTCGCGTACTGGGTGGACCACGTGCGCCGGCCGGTGCGGTTCGTCGACGGCGTGCGGCTGGCGGAATCCCTGGCTGCCGGGGTGTTCCTGGAGGTGGGGCCGGGCGCGGCGTTGACGTCCGCGGTGGAACAGTCCCTGACCGCCGACCGGGCGTCCACGGTGGTCACGATGGCCAAAGGCCGCCCGGAGATCGACTCGCTGTTGCGGGCGGCGGGGGAGCTGTTCACGGCCGGCGCCGACGTGCAATGGGCGGCGGCCTTCGCCGATCTGCATCCCCGGCGCGTCGAGCTGCCCACCTATGCCTTTGTGCGCCGCCGGTTTTGGCTGTCCGGCGATTCGGTGGGGTCGGCCAACATCGCCAGCCTCGGTCTCACCGAGGCCGAGCACGCGTTGCTGGGCGCGGTGGTCGATCGCCCGGACTCCGGTGGTGTGGTCTTGACGGGCCGGCTTTCGGTAGCCGCCCAGCCATGGCTGGCCGACCACGCGGTCGCCGGCACGGTGCTGTTTCCCGGGGCCGGCTTGGTGGAGTTGGCGTTGCGGGCCGGCGACGAGGTCGGCTGCTCGCTGATCGAGGAGTTGACGCTGTCGGCGCCACTGGTGGTTCCGTCGCCGCCGGCGGCCGGCGTGGTACACCTGCAGGTCGTGGTGACCGCGGCCGCCGAGGCGGGCACCCGCTCGGTCGCAGTGTATTCCCGCGCCGCGCAAGGTGATTGGGTGCTGCACGCCGAAGGCGTGCTCAGCGACGGCGCGACGCGGGAACCGGCCGCCGACCTGTCAATGTGGCCGCCGCCGGGCGCGGACGGAGTGGACGTGACCGGCGCCTACGAGGGCCTGGCGGCCCGCGGTCATGGCTACGGACCGGCGTTTCAGGGGCTGCGCGCCGTCTGGCGAAGGGGCGCCGAGATTTTCGCCGAGGTCGAGCTCCCGCAGCAGGCCGGCGTCTCGACCGCCGGCCTCGGCATCCATCCGGTGGTCCTGGATGCGGCGCTGCACGCACTGGGGGTGGCCGACGAACGGATCGAGACCGTCTTACCGTTCTCGTGGCAGGGCGTGAGCCTGTACGCGGCCGGCGCGTCGCGGGTGCGGGTCAGGCTGGCGCCGGCCGGTCCCGGTGCCGTCTCGATCGAGCTGGCCGATTCGTCCGGCCTACCGGTCCTGTCGGTGCGCGAGCTGGTCACGCGCGCCGTCTCGGCCGACCAGTTGACGGCGGCGGTGGCCGCCCGTTCGGGAAGCGGTGAGCTGCTCGACGTGGTGTGGTCGCCGATGTCGTTGCCGGGCAACGGGATCGGCGCGGAATTCACCGTCTGGGAGCCACCGGCGGCGGATGCCGGCGCGGTGGCGTCGGTGTACGCGGCGACGCACGAGGCCCTGGGTGCGCTGCAAAGTCGGCTGGCCGGTGAGGCGGCCGGGGTCCTGGTGGTGCAGACTCGCGGCGCGGTCGGACTGGCGGGCGAGGACGTGACGGACCTGGCCGGTGCGGCGGTGTGGGGGTTGACGCGTTCGGCGCAGGCCGAACACCCCGGTCGCGTGGTGCTGGTCGACACCGACGGAACGCTCGATGTCGCCGCCGTGATCGGTTGCGGCGAGCCACAAGTCGTGGTGCGCGACGGGGTGGCCTACAGCGCCCGGCTGAAACCGGCCGACCGGCGGCCCCTGCTGCAGCTGCCCGACCCGCCGGCGGTGTGGCGGCTGGCCGCCGGCGACGCCGGGACGCTCGAAGATCTCGCCGTCCAGGAGTATCCGCCCGCGCGACTGGAGCCCGGCCAGGTGCGCGTGGCGGTGGCCGCGGCCGGGGTGAACTTCCGCGACGTGCTGGTGGCGCTGGGCATGTACCCGGGTGCGGCCCAACTGGGCGCGGAGGGCGCCGGGATCGTCACCGAACTCGGCGCCGGCGTCACCGATTTGGCCGTCGGGGACGCGGTCATGGGGATCTTCGGGCTGGCCGGTTCGGAGGCGGCCGTCGACCGCCGATTGGTGACCCGGGTGCCGCGCGGCTGGTCGATGGCCCAGGCCGCGGCCGTGCCGGTGGTGTTCCTGACGGCCTATTACGCGCTGTCGGTGCTGGCCGGCCTGCGCGCCGGGCAGCGGGTCCTGGTGCACGCCGCCACCGGTGGGGTGGGGATGGCCGCGGTGCAGCTGGCCCGGCACTGGGGGGCGGAGGTCTACGCGACCGCCAGCCGCGGTAAGTGGGACACCCTGCGCGCCATGGGATTCGACGATGCGCACATCGCGGATTCGCGCACGCTGGACTTCGAGCAGCAGTTCGCCGGGGGCGTCGACGTGGTGCTCAACTCGCTGGCGGGGGAGTTCAACGATGCGTCGCTGCGGCTGCTGGGCGCCGGCGGTCGCTTCATCGAAATGGGCAAGACCGATCTGCGCGACCCGGACGACATCGCCCGGGCCCATCCCGGCGTGACGTACCGCGCGTTCGATTTGATGGAGGCCGGCCCCGACCGCATCGCCGAGATGCTGGCGGAATTGCTGAGGTTGTTCGCGGCCGGCGTCCTGGCGCCGTTGCCCGTCAAAGCGTTTGATGCGCGCGGCGCCGCCGACGCGTACCGGTTCGTCAGCCAGGCCCGCCACATCGGCAAGGTCGTGCTCACCATGCCGGGCGGGCCCGCCGGGCTGGCCGGCGGCACCGCGCTGATCACCGGCGGGACCGGCATGGCCGGTTCGGCGGTGGCACGGCATCTCGTCGAGCGGCACC
>NZ_LZLL01000570.1:0-19790 GCF_001669335.1 Mycobacterium sp. 1245852.3
CTCCGGCTCCCGCGGCGGCGGCTCCCGCACCCGTGCCGGTGCCGGAGGCTCCCGCTCCGGTGCCGGTGGCTCCGCCGCCCCCTCCGCCCGCGGTGGCGCCTATCCCGGTGCCCATCCCGCTGCCGATCCCGGGCCTTGGCGGGCCGGGCTTTGGTGGACCCCCCGGAGGCGGCTTCGGTCCGCACGGCGGCGGTGACGACGGGCCGCACGGTGGCGGCGGACACGGTGGTGGCGGCGGCGGCTTCCCCGGACTCCCCGGCGGCGGCGGTGGCCACGGCGGCGGCGGTGGCGGCTTCCCCGGCTTCGGCGGAGGTCACGGCGGTTTCGGTCGCCACTAACCCCAGCGAGCGCCTAGGGCCTGACGGCAGCCACCTGTCATCTGCCGTTTGCCTCCCGATTAGCCCTGCGATGCAGTCAGCTCATCGGGGCCGCCTACACCGGTTATATGCGATGCACCGTGTTCGGCACGGGTTACCTCGGTGCCACCCACGCGGTTGGGATGGCGGCTCTGGGACACGACGTGCTCGGGATCGACATCGACCCCGGCAAGGTGGCCAAGCTCGCCGGGGGCGACATCCCCTTCTACGAGCCAGGCCTGCGAAAGCTGTTGCAGGAGAACCTGGCCGCCGGCCGACTACGGTTCAGCACCGACTATGACGCGGCGGCCGACTTCGCCGACGTGCACTTCCTGGGCGTGGGCACCCCGCAGAAGAAGGGCGAATACGGCGCAGATCTGCGTCACGTCTACGCCGTCATCGATGCGCTGGTGCCGCGGTTGACGACCTCGGCGGTGCTGGTCGGCAAGTCGACGGTTCCGGTGGGCACCGCGGCCGAGCTCAACCAGCGGGCCGCCGGGCTGGCTCCCCAAGGGGTCGACGTCGAAATCGCTTGGAACCCGGAGTTCCTTCGCGAAGGCTACGCCGTGCAGGACACGCTCAACCCGGACCGGATCGTGCTGGGCATCAAACCGGATTCGACGCGCGCCGAGGCCGCCGTTCGCGAGCTGTACGGTCCGCTGCTCGACGCCGGGGTGCCGTTCCTGGTGACGGATCTGCAGACCGCGGAGCTGGTCAAGGTTTCCGCCAATGCCTTTCTGGCAACGAAGATTTCGTTCATCAACGCCATTTCCGAGGTGTGCGAGGCGGCCGGCGCGGACGTCAGCCTGCTGGCCGATGCGCTCGGCTACGACCCACGGATCGGACGCCAATTCCTCAATGCCGGTTTGGGTTTCGGCGGAGGCTGCCTGCCCAAGGACATCCGGGCCTTCATGGCGCGCGCCGGCGAGCTGGGCGCCGACCA
The DNA here is from genome assembly GCF_001669335.1 of Mycobacterium sp. 1245852.3. NCBI lineage: Bacteria > Bacillati > Actinomycetota > Actinomycetes > Mycobacteriales > Mycobacteriaceae > Mycobacterium > Mycobacterium sp. 1245852.3. Next base: position 1,300 of record NZ_LZLL01000570.1, read on the forward strand.
GGCGCTGACGTTCCTGCGCGAGGTCGACAGCATCAACATGCGCCGCCGCACCCGAATGGTGGAACTGGCCAGCGCGGCCTGCGGCGGCTCGCTGCTGGGCGCCAACATCGCCGTCCTCGGTGCCGCCTTCAAACCCGAATCCGACGATGTGCGTGACTCACCCGCGCTCAACGTCGCGGGCCAGCTGCAGCTCAACGGGGCCGCCGTCAACGTCTATGACCCCAAGGCCCTGGACAACGCGCAGCGACTATTCCCGACGCTGAACTACGCGGTCTCGGTCGAAGAGGCCTGCGAGCGCGCCGATGCGGTGCTGGTGCTCACCGAATGGCGCCAGTTCGTCGACATGGATCCCGACGATTTGGCCGACCGGGTCCGCGCCCGCGTCATCGTGGACGGCCGCAACTGCCTGGACGCCGCCCGCTGGCAGCGGGCGGGCTGGCGGGTCTACCGCCTGGGCGCGCCGCGGCCCTAACGCCGAGCGCTGCGGGCTTTCCTTCAGCACGATACAAACGCTTGCCGGTGGTGGCATTGTCGATAGCCTCAAAAAGGCTATACCGCATGCATTTTCAAACACTTGACAGGATTGAGCGATTTGACGACGACCGCTGCCACCGAAACCAATATCGAAGTCGTTCCGCTGTCGGGCTGGACGGGGGCCGTGATCGACGGCGTCGACCTGGCCGCGCCGCTGAGCGAAGCGGAAAAGGCCGTCATCCGGTCGGCCCTGCACAGGTGGAAGGTGGTGTTCTTCCGCGACCAGGACCTCGACCACGCCGCGCACATCGCGTTCGGTGCCCAATTCGGTGAGGTCACCTCGGCCCATCCCTACGAAGGTGATTCCGCGCCCGAGGGTTTCCCGCAGATCCATACCGTGTCGCCGGCAGCCTACGACCGCCGGTACGGTTCGGAGTACCGGCATAAGGAGGGCTGGAACGGCCCCAACTGGCATGCCGATGTGACACCTCTGATCAACCCGCCGTCGCATTCGATACTGCGCGCCGAAGTGGTCCCGCCCTTCGGCGGTGACACGCTGTTCACCAATGTGGCGGCCGTCTACCAAGGCCTTTCCCCGTTGATTCGCGAATTCATCGACGGGCTGCGCGCCGAGCACCGGTTCGGCGCCACCTTGTCCTTCGAGCGCAGCGGCGCCAAGATCGGGGACCTGGTGCGCAGCAATCCGCTGGCGTCGATCCATCCGGTGGTCCGGGTGCATCCCGAGACCGGCGAGAAGGTGGTCTACGTCAATCAGTTCTTCACCCGGGAGATCGTCGACCTGTCGCCCCGGGAAAGCCGGTACGTCCTGGACCTGTTGTTCGAGCAGATCGCCCGGCCGGAGTACTCGGTCCGGTTCAAGTGGGAGCCGGGAAGCGTTGCCTTCTGGGACAATCGGGCCACGCTGCACCTCGCCCCGCGCGATTACGAGCACCTGGGCCAGGAGCGGGTGCTGCACCGCATCACGCTGGTCGGCGACATCCCGGTGGGGCCCGACGGACGCCGCTCGGAGCCGCTAGAGGGCGAGTACTTCGGGGCTGCCTGACACCCGTTCGCGGGCGTGGGCCGGTGAGCCCAGCTGTGACGCGACCAGGCCGATAGCCGCCACGGCGGTGGTGGTCACCGCGACCGGCCACAACGCCCCGCCGTAGTAGGCCACCACCGAGGTGAGCAGCAGCGGAATGAGCCCGCCGATGATGGTGGAGCTCTGGCCGGACAACGACATTCCGGTGTAGCGCACCCGGGCGGGGAAGGACTCGGCGAGGTATTTGGGCAGCGCGCCCCAGACGACCCACAGCGGCGCGCCGATCAACACCTCGGTTGTCAGCAGCGACGGCAGCGTCGCCGAGGCGGCCAGCACCGCCAGCAGCCCCGCAGCGGGCAGCGTCAGCAATGCGAGCAGGCCGCCGCGGATCACCTTGTCTGCGCCGTAGCGATCGGCGAGCCAACCGCCCAGTACGGTCAACGCCCAGAACACGGTGACGTGCACGGCCGAGATGCCCAGCAGCACCGAAGATGACGGCAGGCCAAGGGTTTTGGTGCCGTAGCCGGTGAGGAACACGGTCTCGATGAAGAACGGGACCGTCACGCCGCCGAGATAGACCGCAAAGCAGATCAGCATCGTGCGGCCGTGCTGGCGAACCGCCTCGCGCAACGGGAACGGTGACAGCTCGCCGCTGCGCCGCAGCGCGGTGAACTCGGGTGACTCGATCACCCGCAACCGGATGAACAGGCCCACGACACCGAGCGCGAGGCCGAACAGGAACGGCACCCGCCAGCCCCACGTTACGAAGCTGTGCTCGCTGAGCGTCGAGGCCAGGATGAACAGCGATCCGGTGGCCAACCCCTGGCCCACGGCCGAGCCCGTCTGCACCAGCGATCCCCAAAAGCCGCTGCGGTGTTGGGGGCTGGTCTCGGTGACCACCAGCACCGCCCCGGCCCACTCACCGCCCAGCCCGACGCCCTGCAGGAAACGCAACAGCACCAGCAGGGCGGGCGCCGCCCAGCCGATCGCGGCGTAGCTGGGGAGCAGTCCGATCAGAAAGGACGGGATCCCCATGATCAACAGCGTGGCCACCAGCATCTTCTTGCGCCCGAGGCGATCGCCCAGGTGCCCGAACAACACGCCGCCCAGCGGCCGGGCGACGAAGCCGACGGCGAAAGTGCCAAGCGCGGCAAGCACTCCGGCCGTCGAGGAGGCGCGCGGGAAGAACAGCGGACCGAAGACCAGCGTGGCCGCGAAGCCGTAGAGGAAGAAGTCGTACCACTCCAGCACGCTGCCGGCGAGGCTGGCCAGGGCCACCCGGCGCATGCCGGGTCCGGCTTCCTCGCCGCCGGGCGGGGCCGAAAGATCGGTGCTGCCCTGCGCTGCGATCGTCATTGAGGGTCTCCGATGGTCGGTCGGCCGGGTCCACGCGCAAGCGTCGTGACGGGCGAAATGAGCGGCGCGAGTGGGGCACACAGAGACCGCAGCGACGACGATCGCCCGCGCGCCTCATCATCGTTGCAGTGCCGGGTCGCGGTCGAGCGCAGTCCTTCCCGTCACGGGGATCATCCGCGGCGCCCGCCCAGCTCAGCGCGGTTCCCCGCGGCCGGCGACGGTTGGAATCAGATTGAACGCAAACGATTCACCGTCGGATGCCGGCGCGCATGCCGCGCGATGTCAATTAGCTTGCCGCACAACAGGTTCAGTCGAACATGTGCGGGCGTACAGCACCGCGCGGGGGTATTCGCCGCCGTCGTCGAAGAGCTCGACGTCGACGTCGTCGAACCCGGCCGAGCGCAGCGCGTCGGCAACCGGTGCCGGATCCGGGATCTCACGGAATGGCAGGCTGGCAGCGACGTCGTCGGCGTAGTGATGCCCGGCCACATGGGGATTCAGCGAAATGTCGGCGATCACCAGCCCACGCGGGGCCAGCACCCGGCGCCATTCGGCGAAGGCCCGCCGCGGCTCGAGCACCGTCCAGATGAAGTGCCGGGCCGTCACGGCATCGAAACTGGCGTCGGCGAACGGCAGCTTCTCGGTCATGCCCTCGACGAACGTGACCGCCACCCGGCCGTCGGCGGCCTTGGCGCGAGCGTGCGCCAACATGGCCGCGGATGCGTCGACGCCGGTCACCTGGTGGCCCAGCTCGGCCAGCAACAGCGCGACAAAGCCGGTGCCCGTGGCGACGTCGAGCACGCGGGAAGCCGGCGGGATCGGACTCAGGGCGTCCGTCCACCGTCGACGTTCGGGTTCCGAGGAGATGCCGTGGGCGGCCCGCTGGTCGTATTGCGCACCCTCGCGCTCCCAGAACTCGCGAATCGCCGTGCGGGCGACCGGAAGGCTCACATTGGCGTCGGGCATGAGCACCTCTCGGGGACAAGGGCATTCGGCGGGCCGGACATCGACGACAAGTCTGCAGTGCGCGCCGGTGTCGCCGCAAGGCACGCGGGACCGCAGGGCGCGCGGCCCGGCGAGTAGCCTGACCCGCGTGGACTATGCCGGAAAATTCCTCGACGAGAACCGGGCCTTCGGGGAGCTCTTCCGCGATGTCGACGAGTCCACGCCGGTCCCCACCTGCCCGGACTGGACCCTGCGCCAGCTCTTCCGCCACGTCGGGCGCGGCGATCGCTGGGCGGCGCAGATCGTGAGTCAGCGCCTCGACAGCTACCTCGACCCCCGCACGGTGGAGGGCGGCAAGCCGCCGCCGGATCCCGCCGGTGCCATCCCGTGGCTGCACGGCGGCGCCCAGCGGCTGATCGACGCCGTCGAACTGACCGGGGTCCAAACGCCGGTCTGGACGTTTCTGGGGTCGCGCCCGGCGAACTGGTGGATCCGGCGCCGGTTGCACGAGGTCGCGGTGCATCGGGCCGACGCGGCGATCGCGCTGGGCGCCGAATACACCCTGGACGCCGAGGTGGCGGCCGACGGCATCACCGAATGGCTGGAGCGGGTGGCGATCCAGGCGGGCGCCCAGGGCGCGCTGCTTCCGCTCGAGGAGGGTGACACCCTGCACCTGCACGCCACCGATCCCGGGCTGGGGGAGGCCGGCGAATGGACGATCACCGTCGAAGACGGCCGGGTCGCCTGGTCACACCAGCACGGCAAGGGCAGCGCCGCGCTGCGCGGGGGCGCGACCGAGCTGCTGCTGGCGATCCTGCGCCGGCGGCCGGTGGCCGACACGGGCGTCGAGCTGTTCGGCGACGACGGCGTGTGGAAGCGCTGGTTGGACCGTACGCCTCTCTAGCCGCGGGGCCGCACGGTAATTTGCACACCATGACCACATCGGAGATCGCCACCGTTCTGGCATGGCATGACGCCCTCAACGCCGCGGACCTCGAGACGTTGACCGCGCTGTCCAGCGATGACATCGAGATTGGCGACGCGCACGGAGCCGCACAGGGCCACGAGGCGCTGCGCACCTGGGCCGGCTCGCATCGGGCGAGCACCCAGCTCGGCCAGCTGTACGTGCACGACGGCATCGTCGTCGCCGAACAGAAAGCGACCAGCCCCGACGGTCCGGAGGCGGCCACCAACGCGTTGGCGTTTCGCGTCGTGCGCGACCACGTCACCTCGGTGTTCCGGCACGACAGCCTGGCCTCGGCGCTGGCGGCCACCGAGCTCACCGCGTCCGACGCCGTCGAGTAGGGCCGATCAAGGCATTAGGAGCTATCCATGCGCGGAATCATCCTGGCCGGCGGGTCGGGCACCCGCCTGCATCCCATCACCACGGGCATCAGCAAGCAGTTGCTGCCGGTCTACGACAAACCGATGGTCTACTACCCGCTGTCCACCCTGATGATGGCCGGCATCCGCGACATCCTGGTGATCACCACCCCGCACGACGCGGCGGGCTTCCAGCGGCTGCTGGCCGACGGCTCGCAATTCGGCGTCAACATCACCTACGTGACGCAGGAAAAGCCCGACGGCCTGGCCCAGGCGTTCGTGCTGGGTGCCGACCACATCGGCAACGAGCCGGTGGCATTGGTGTTGGGCGACAACATCTTCTACGGCCCGGGCCTGGGTACCAGCCTGAGCCGCTTTCAATCCGTCAGCGGCGGAGCGGTTTTCGCGTACTGGGTGGCCAACCCGTCGGCTTACGGTGTCGTCGAATTCAGCGACGACGGCAGGGCGCTGTCGCTGGAGGAGAAGCCCAAGACACCCAAATCCAATTACGCGGTGCCGGGTTTGTACTTCTACGACAACGACGTGATCGAAATCGCCAAGGGTCTCAAGAAATCGGCGCGCGGCGAGTACGAGATCACCGAGGTCAACCAGATCTACCTGAACCGGGGCCGGCTCTCGGTCGAGGTGATGGCCCGCGGCACGGCCTGGCTGGACACCGGGACGTTCGACTCGCTGCTGGATGCCAGCGACTTCGTGCGCACCCTGGAACGCCGGCAGGGCCTGAAGGTCAGCGTGCCCGAGGAAGTGGCGTGGCGGCGTGGCTGGATCACCGACGACGAGCTGGCCGAGCGCGCCCAGAGCCTGCTCAAGTCCGGCTACGGCGGCTATCTGCTGGATCTGTTGGAGCGGAGCCGATTTCAGTAGGTTTGGCCAGCACCGCGGCGATCGCCGTCGTCAGCGGTACCGACAGCGCCAACGCCATGCCGCCCACCGCGGAGCGGGCGATCTCGATGGCCACGCTCTCGCTGGTCAACACGTCGGTCAACGAGCGGTTGGCCACGCTGAACAGCAACAGCAGCGGCAGCGAACTACCCGCGTAAGCCAGCACCAGGGTGTAGACCGTGCTGGCGATGTGATCACGCCCCACCCGAATGGCGCCGACGAAGATCGCCCGCCGGGAGCCGCCGAGGTGGGCGAGCTCGAACACCGTCGAGGCCTGGGTCACCGTCACGTCGTTGAGTACACCGAGTGACCCGATGATGAAGCCGGCCAGCAGCAGGCCGCCGATCGACACGCTGCCCAGATACGCGCTGACCGTGCTGTTCTGCTCGTCGGACAAGCCGGTCAGCTGCGCCAATTGTATTGCCGCCCAGGATAATCCGGCGGCCAGCAACAGGGCCGCCAGGGTGCCCAGCAGGGCGGCGCTGGTCCGCAGGTTGACCCCGTGGGCGAGGTAGATGACCGCGTACAGGATGGCCGCCGACGCGACCAGCGCCACCGGCACCGCCGGCGCGCCGTCGCGCAGCGCCGGCAGCAAAAACGTCACCAAAACCACGAACGCGACCACGATGCCCACCAGGGCCAGCAGCCCGCGCCACCGCGCCACCGCCACGATCACCACCGCGAACGCGATCGCCAAACCGGCGAGCGCCCAACCACGTTCGAAGTCGTAGAATGCGTAGCTGGTGGCGCCCTGGTCATCGACCTGGCGGACGAGCCGAATGCGGTCGCCCACCGCGAATTTCGGCTGTCCCGGGCCGGGGGAGGACTCCAGCAGCGTCTGGGCGCCGGCGTTGGGGCCGGAGTCGATCGACACCTGGGTCAGCACGCAGCGTCCGGCGCCGGGCGGCGCCTGTTGCGGCGCGCCGGTGAGCACCTGGCTGACCGACGCGCTGCCGCAGTCGCCCATCCCGCTGGACAGCACGTGCCCGGCCTGCGTGCTCACCGCGCCGCCGGCGGCGTTCTGCAGCGGCATCGGGATGTCGACGTGCTGCCGGCTGGGCCACAACACGATCGCCCCGACGGCGACCGCGACGCCGATCGCGACCAACAACCCCACGACGATCCTGGCGGGCAACGGATCGACGGCGGACGGGCCCGGCGGCAGGCTGTGCGAGTGCGAGTGGGTCACCCGGTCGAGACTAGAGGCGCCCGCGCCGGTGCCTACGGTCGATAGCCGACCAGGAAATTGCCCAACCGCTCGATCGCGGCCGCCAGATCGCGGGCCCACGGCAGCGTCACGATGCGCAGGTGATCCGGTGCCGGCCAATTGAAGCCGGTCCCCTGGGTGACCAGAATCTTTTCCTGCAGCAGCAGATCGAGGACGAGCTGTTCGTCGTCGTCGATGTCATAGACCTCGGGGTCCAGCCGGGGGAACGCATAAAGCGCACCGGCCGGCTTGACGCAGGACACGCCCGGAATCTCGTTGAGCTTGGTCCATGCGACGTCGCGTTGCTCGAGCAACCGGCCGCCGGGCAGCACCAGGTCGTCGATGCTCTGATAGCCGCCCAGGGCCACCTGGATCGCGTGCTGCGCCGGAACATTGGGGCACAGGCGCATATTGGCCAGCAGGTTGATTCCCTCAATGAAGCTGCTGGCGTGGTCCTTGGGCCCGGTGATTGCCAGCCAGCCGGCCCGATAGCCGGCCACCCGGTAGGCCTTGGACAGGCCGTTGAAGGTCAGGCACAGCATGTCCGGCGCCAGCGTGGCGAGGTTGATGTGCTTGGCGTCGTCGTAGAGGATCTTGTCGTAGATCTCGTCGGCGAGCAGCAGCAGCTCGTGCTTGCGCGCCAGATCGACTATCTGGGTGAGGACTTCGCTGGTGTAGACCGCGCCGGTCGGGTTGTTCGGGTTGATCACTACCAGCGCCTTGGTCCGCTCGGTGATCTTGGACTCCATGTCGGCGATGTCGGGCTGCCAGCCCTGCGTCTCGTCGCACAGGTAGTGCACGGGCGTGCCGCCCGCCAGGGAGGTCGACGCCGTCCACAGCGGGTAGTCGGGCGACGGGATCAGCACCTCGTCGCCGTTGTCGAGCAGGGCCTGCAGGGTCATGGTGATCAGCTCGGACACCCCGTTACCCAGATAGACGTCGTCGACGTCGAAGCGGGGAAATCCGTCGACCAACTCGTAGCGGGTCACCACGGCCCGGCGGGCGGGCAGGATGCCCTGCGAGTCGGAGTAGCCCTGGGCGTACGGCAGGGCCTGGATCATGTCGCGCATGATCACGTCGGGCGCCTCGAAGCCGAACGGCGCCGGGTTGCCGATGTTGAGCTTGAGGATGCGATGCCCCTCGGCCTCCAGCCGCGCGGCCTGGGCGTGCACCGGCCCGCGGATCTCGTACAGGACGTCCTGGAGCTTCGACGACTGCGCAAAACTGCGTTGCGGCCGGTGATGAGCCGACGCGTGCAGGGGCAGGTGATGGGTGGTCACACCACTAATGGTGCCATCACTGTCCACTGAAATTTGCTGTCAAGCGGCAAAGACGCAGGTCAGCGCTTGCCCGGGGGACGCGCCCCACGGGCGATGCCCAGGCCTTTGACCGGTGGCTGCGACGGTGCATCGTCGCCGTTGGTCTCCTTTGCCGGCTCCGCTTTCGGCGCCGGCTCGGCTTCGGCCTTGGCAGCCTCCGCCTTGGGCGCTTCCGCTTCAGGTGCTTCCGCCTTGGGGGCCTCGGCCTTGGGGGCCTCGGCCTTTGGCGCCGCCTTCTTGGCGCCGGGCCGCTTGGCGCCCGCGGCGATGCCCAGCCCCTTGACCGGCGCCGCGGGTGCCTTGGCTTCGGCCTTGGGCGCCTCGGCCTTGGCGGCGGCCGGTGCCGCCTTCTTGGCGCCGGGTCGCTTGGCGCCCGCGGCCAGCCCCAGGCCCTTGACCGGGGCGGCGGGTGCCTTGGCTTCGCCGCCTTCGGCCGGTGCCTCGGTCTTGGCGGCCTCGGCGGCCGGTGCGGCCTTCTTCGCGCCGGGTCGCTTGGCGCCGCCGGCGATGCCCAGCCCCTTCACGGGTGCGGCGGTATCCGCCTTGGCCTCTGCGGCCGGTGCGGCCGCCGCCTTCTTGGCGCCCGGCTTCTTCGCCCCGCCGGCGATGCCCAGCCCCTTGGCGGGGGCGGCCGCGGTCTGCGCCTTCGGGGCCGGCTCGGCGGGTGCCTCCTCGGCGGGTGCCTCCTCGGCCGGTGCCTCGGCGGGGGCGGTCGGGGTGGCCGTCGAGGCCTTGGGCGCCTCGGCCGCGCGCGCTTCGGCCCTTTCGGAGGCCTCCTTGGCGGCCGTGCCCTTCTCCGGCAGCGTCGCCTTGTCGTACTCGAGGGATCCCAGCAGGATCTGCGCGACATCGAGCACCTCGACACCGCTGCGGCCGGCCTCTTCCTGACGGTCGTTGACACCGTCGGTCACCATCACTCGGCAGAAGGGGCAGCCGGTGGCGATGGTGGCGGCCCCGGTAGCCAGCGCCTCGTCGACGCGTTCGTGGTTGATGCGCTTGCCGATGTGCTCTTCCATCCACATCCGCGCGCCGCCGGCGCCGCAGCAGAAGCTGCGCTCGGCATGGCGTGGCATCTCGGTCAGGTTCGCCCCCGCGGCCCCGATCAGCTCACGCGGCGCCTCGTAGACCTTGTTGTGCCGGCCCAGGTAGCAGGGGTCGTGATAGGTGATGTCCTGAGACACCGGGGTTACCGGCACCAGCTTGTTGTCCCGGATCAGGCGGTTGAGCAGCTGGGTGTGGTGCAGCACCGAGTAGTTCGCGCCGAGCTGGCGGTACTCGCGGCCCAGGGTGTTGAAGCAGTGCGGGCAGGTGACGACGATCTTGCGGTCGACGGTTTCCACGCCCTCGAACAGTCCGTCCAGCGTCTCGACGGCCTGCTGGGCGAGCTGCTGGAACAGAAACTCGTTGCCCGAGCGGCGCGCGGAGTCGCCGTTGCAGGTCTCGCCGGTGCCGAGCACCAGGTACTTCACCCCGGCGATGGCCAGCAGCTCGGCGACGGCCTTGGTGGTCTTCTTGGCCTTGTCGTCGTAGGCGCCGGCGCAACCCACCCAGAACAGGTACTCGTAGCCGTCGAAGCTGTCGACGTCCTCGCCGTAGACCGGCACGTCGAAGTCGACCTCGTCGATCCAGCTGGTGCGGTCCGACGCGTTCTGGCCCCACGGATTGCCCTTGGTTTCCAGGTTCTTGAACAGCACCGACAGCTCCGAGGGGAACTCGGATTCCATCATCACCTGGTAGCGGCGCATGTCGATGATGTGATCGACATGCTCGATGTCCACCGGGCACTGCTCGACGCAGGCGCCGCAGGACACGCAGGACCACAGCACGTCGGGGTCGATGACGCCGCCCTGTTCCTCGGTGCCGACCAGCGGCCGGGTGGCCTGCTCGGGGCCGGACCCCATGACGCGGCCGAAGCCCGACTCGGGCACGTGGTGGACCTCGGCGTGCTTCTCGCCGGACAGCTTCTCGCCGACTCCGCCCTCCGGTGTGCTCTCGAGCGGGCTCTCCTTGTCACCGAGGATGTAGGGCGCCTTGGCCATCCAGTGGTCGCGCAGGTCCATGATGACGAGCTTGGGCGACAGCGGCTTGCCGGTGTTCCACGCCGGGCACTGGGACTGGCAGCGCCCGCACTCGGTACAAGTGGCGAAGTCCAGCATGGCCTTCCAGCTGAAGTCCTCGATCTTGCCGCGGCCGAATTCGGCGTCGTCCGGCGGGTTTTCGAAGTCGATCGGCTTGCCGTCGTGCTCCAGCGGCAGCAGCGGGCCCAGGCCGTTGGGCAGCCGCTTGAAGATGACGTTGATGGGCGCCGTGAAGATGTGCATGTGCTTGGAGTGCAGCACGATGATCAGGAACGCCAACATGACCAAGATGTGCAGCAGCAGCGCCGTCGTCTCGATGATCTCGTTGGCGGGCTGACCCAGCGGGCGCAGGATGGCGCCGAACAGCTGTGACAGGAAGGCGCCGTTGCCGTAGGGCAGCGTGCCGTTGTTGACCGCGGCTCCGCGCACGAACACGTAGGTGAAGACGACGTTGAAGATCATGAACAGCACCAGCCAGGCACCGCCGGTGTGCGAGCCGTAGAACCGTGACTGACGTCCGATCTCCTTCGGGCTGCGCATCAACCGGATGATGGCGAAGGTGACGATGCCGAGGAAGACCGCGGTCGCGAAGAAGTCCTGCAGGAAGCCCAGCACGTCCCAGCGACCGATGATCGGGATGTGGAAGTTGTCCTGGAACAGCAGCCCGTAGGCCTCGATGTAGACCGTGAGCAGGATGAAGAATCCCCACATGGTGAAGAAGTGCGCCAGGCCGGGGATCGACCACTTCAACAGCTTGCGCTGACCGAACACCTCGGAGACCTCGGCCCAGACGCGTTTGGCCGGCTCGTCGGTGTGTCCCGGGGCCGGCTTGCCGGACGTGATCAGCTTGAACAGCCACAGGACACGCCGTGCGGCGAGTGCGGCCACGACCAGCGTCATGCCCGTGCCCACGATCAGCCTGATGAGCATCTGCGTTGTCACAGAAGGTCTCCCCAATGCATAGATAAATTCGGCCTGTGCTTATTTGCCTGCTTAAGCCCCGCTCATAGTTACATCTCCGCGGCTTTCAGCGCGAGAAAGGCTGCCCTAACTTGGCAGTTCACCGGTGCCTCTGGCCTGCTGATTAGTACCCACTCACCCAATGTGACGCCTGTCGAAGTGATGAGCGCCACCAAATTTCGCTAAATGACCTTTTGCCGGGGGTCTTTGGCGGCCCGGGCGTAATTCGGCTCGTCAGTGCCCGAACGGCGGTTGAAAGATGGGCGGGAACGGCCGCGTGCGGGTGGTCGTCGGCGCCGCGGTGGTGGTCGCCTGCGACGTCGTGGTGGGCGGCGCGGTGGTGGTCGTCGTGCTCGGCGGCGCCGTCGTCGTGGTTGTCGTCGACGGCTCCGGCGCGGGCGTCGTGGTGGTGGCCGGCGCCTCCGTGGGCGGCGGCGGCGCGGGGATCACCGTGACGGTGGTGCTGTCGTTGGGTCCGGTGATGGTGACCGTTTGCGGCGGTGCCGGGCTGGTCGAAGGCCCCGGGGTGACGGGGGTGGACTTGGTGAGCAACAAATTGATCGCCAAGATCAGGGCCACCAGCACGGCCGCGCCCGCTCCGGCCACGCTCAACACCAGCGCCGTGCGTTTGTACCAGGGCAGCCGCCCCTGGGCGGTGGCGTAGCGGCTGCCGGTCGCGTCGTCGAATTCCCTTGCCTCGTTGGCGTATTCGCCGGTGGCGTCGCGGCCGGTGTAGGGCACCGGCTCGTCGTTGTCGGCGTCTTGCGACCACGCCAGGGCGTCGTCGACGTCGGTGGCTTGGGCGGCCCAGGCGGCCTGGGTCATGTCGAGCCCGGCGTTGCCGACCATTTCCGTCGGTGTTTCCACCGCCGCGGCCGCGGCGGTCGGGGCGACGCCCGACGCGTAGTGCGGGCCGAGCACCGCCGCGCCGAGGGCGGCGCTGAGCGCGGGCCGCGCGGTGCTGTGCACCGGCACCCCGAAGCGCTGCGACAATCGCGCTTTGAGCAGCGGGATGTTCGCGCCACCGCCGGTGATCGCCACGGCGCTCAGCCCGGCGTTCGCAATTCCGTTGCGGCGCAACGACTCGTCGACCGACGTGAGGAACCGGTCCAGCGGCGCGGCGAGCAGTTGCTCGAATTCGGTGCGGGTCAGCTGGGCGCCGTCGCCCGAAGCCCCGGCGATGGTGCCCACCGCGGCCATCGAGAGTTGCTCCTTCGCGCGCCGGCAGGCGCCGAGCAGGCGCGCCTGCGACCCGACCCGTGCTGCCCCGCCGAGCATGGCGGTGCTGACGTCGGAGGCCAGCAGGTGATCGAGGATCAGCTGATCGATCGCATCGCCGGAGAAGTCGGTGTTCCGCGCGGCAGGGCCGACGGGCGCAAAGCCGGCCTTGGCATCCATCAGCGTGACGGTGGTGCCGCCGGCGCCGAAGTCGCACAGGGCGATTACGCCGTCGGCCCCGAATCCCGGCGTGCCGCGCAGCGCCGCGAGCGCGGCCGTGGCGTCGGAAACCAGCATCGGTGCCACCCCGCCGCGCGCCAGATCCGACTGGGCGAAGAACTCCTCCCGCAGCGCCGCGAACTGGGCGTCGGACCAGTAGGCGGGCACCGCGATGGTGATCGGTGACCCGTAGCCGACCGCCCGGGCCATCGCTTCGATCGCCTCGACCGTCAACGCCGCGCCCAGGTACTTGGTGCCGTCGGCCGCCACCAATGGCGCCCGGTCGCCGACGCGTTCGACGAACCCTCGCAGCACCAGGCCGGGTTCGGTCAGGTTCGGGTTTTCTTCCGGCAGGCCGACTTCGGTCGGTCGCTGCTCGAACAGGGTCAGCACCGAGCTGCGGGTGATCGGAGCGCTGCCCGCGCGGGCCGCTACCAAGTTGGCCACGCCGATCGATAGGCCGAGCGACTCGCTCATGTCCCGCACCCCTGTGTCAGTCGTCCCGTTGCCGTCGCACGGTGGTCCTCACCGTAGCGACCGTGGATTGCAGCGAGTGTAGGGCTTCTCCGGCGCGCTGCCATGGAACCGTGACGGGGCTCGCCACGACTCGCTAACGCAGGCCCGGCGGCACGGTGACCGGATTCGGCACCCCCGGAACGGTGATTACCGGCGGCAGCTGCGGCAGATGGTGGCGATGCGAGGGCTGCTGGGTCTGTCCCCCGGTGGGCTGCTGTTGCGTCGGCTGCTGCGCCGGCGGCTCTTGGGCGCTGCTGCCGGGCGAGGACGTGGTGGTGGTCGTGGTGGTCGTCGGCGTCGTGGTGGTCGTGGTGGTGGCCGGCGTCGTGCTCGTCGTCGTGTTGGGGCCGTGGCCACCGGTCTGCCCGTGGATGAGTTGGATGACGCCGAAGATGATGAGCCCGATCAGGACCACGACGGAGACCAGCCAGGCGATCAGCATCGCCGGCTTGCGATACCAGGGGGCCGGCTCGCTCTCCTGGTCAAACGGGTCGCCGCCGTCGGCCTGCTCGGACCCTTGCGGCGGGTGAGCGGGTTGCGGAATTTCGCCGGTAGGCGGCTGTTCGCTTACACCGAAGTCGCCATGCTGCGTCGGCTGGTTGTGGAAGTCGTCGCGTGGGCCATTGGATGCCACGGCACCGATCGTACTGACCTCACCTGCCAATCTCCTGATGCCTAGGCCGGGCCGACGCGGATGAGCGCCCGAACGTGGTCCGACGACCCGCGTTTGGTGGTTAGGTCAAGATGGTGGACTCCCTGGTGAAGTTGTTTCGGGACACGGGCGCGGTCCGGATCTTGGTCTCCGTGGCCCTCGGCGTGGCCGTCGCCGTCGTGGTGGGCAACACCGCCGGTTGGCGTTTTGCGCTGGCCGGCTGGATCGTCACCGCCGGAACGTACGTGGTGTGGACGCAGCTCATCGTGCTCGGCATGAATGCCGAGCAGACCTGCCGGTGGGCGACGCGGGAGGACCCGACCCGGTGGATCGCCGACGCGGTCATCCTGTCGGCCAGCGTCGCGAGCCTGGGCGGGGTCGGCTACGTGGTGGCCGCTGGGTCACGCGCGGGCCACGAAGCCCTGGCCGCCGCCATCTTCGGCATCTTGACCGTCGCCGCGTCCTGGGTCGCCGTGCACACGCTGTACACCGTGCACTACGCGCGGCTCTACTACTCGGACGAACCGGGCGGCATCAACTTCCACGACCCCGAGCCGCCGCGCTTCCGGGACTTCGCCTACCTGGCCTTCACCGTCGGGATGACCTACCAGGTGTCCGACACCGAGATCGGGCTGACGACGATCAGGGCGACGGTCTTGCGCCATGCGCTGCTGTCCTACCTCCTCGGGGCGGTCGTCCTGGCGGTGACGATCAACCTGATCGCGGGGCTGGGCGCCAAGGTCTGACCGGGCCGTCATACGTCGGCCGTTGAATGACCGCGGAGAATCCGTTCGACGCGATCCAGCAGCTCGCTCGGTGTGTCGGAGGCGCCGTCTTTCCAGGCCAGCAGTGCGTGAAAAAGGTTGATGGGCTGGACGCTCAATTGGAGACCGAGCAGCACCGTCTTGCTGGTCAGATCCGCTGCGCGATAGGCAATCTCGACTTGCAGTGACTGTCCGTTCACCCCATTCGGGACGATCTTGGGCTCAATGCCCCGAACGCAATCACGCCGGATTTCGGTCAGCTCGTCTTTGGGTCCAGCCAAACGCACGGTCAGCGCCGACGGGGAGATGGCCAGCAGGCAACGACGCCACATACGCACTGCGCTGAACACGAAGACCGGCGTCAGGATCAGCAGGGTGATGCCGGTGAACCGAAGCCATCCCGGATTACCGGGCGCATAACCCGCGCCGACACTGGCCACGCCCAGCGCCGGCACCAGCACGTTCAAGACGTAAGCATTTCCCTCGTACCAGGGAAGGTAGCGGCAGACGATCTCGTCTTCAGACCGGTTGACTCCTGGCCGAAAAATCCGACGCCTGCCGAGGATGAAGATGAGCGCCGTACAGAATGCGATCAGGGACAAGTACCACTGCACTCCCACCGACATCGCAACCACCGCCATCAGGCACATGGCGCCGCCGAAGGCGTAGCGCAGTATCCGCCCCCACTTGCCGCTCGTTTGAGCGTTGGCCATTAGCCGTTGTCTCGCGTTGTGGTGGCGGGAGCCTTGCGGTGGTGATCCCCCGAAGCTGGACTTACCGGCGCCGCACCCATATGGACATCCAGCCCGATGCCGGCCCGCTCCACTGGCGAATCGTGTAGCGCGGTCACCGTGAGTTGAGCGATCAACGTCTCCTTTTCAGTGGGGATGATCCTCGATCGCGAGACGCTATCGATAGTGCCGAGCTCATGGGCGATCAGCATCACAAGCAATCCCTGAACTCCGACAGATGCACCGGCGGGGCGGACTTCGCGGTGCACTTCGTGACAGCCCGGCACCGACTGCAACTGTTGCTCGGCCAGCATCGCGAATACTTCGGCGGGGTCCAGAGCGGCCTCGACACGATGCATCGTCAACACCGCGTTCGCGCCAAACACGTCGATGTGAGGGTCGGTGCGGCAAGCCCACACCCGGAGTCCGACGGCGGAATCGAAGGGTTCCCAGCCAGGCGGTACCCGCACCTCGACCATAAGCCCTCCGAACCGATCGACCGGAGACAGAGCAACGCCGTGCCTCGCTACGAACTCATCGAATCGCATCGTCGTCGCCCTATCCGAAACCAAAAACTGATTCCACGCCGTGCACGGCGCTACCGACGGCATTCGAGACCGGCTGCCAAAGCTCTCCGACCACCTTGGATCCGCCCCATGCGACTACTGCTCCGACACCGGCGCCGACCACCAAGCCAATGGCGGTCCCCGCACCCGGCACGACCGAGCCGATCGCTGCACCGGCCGCCGCGTCCGCGGCGAGGCCTCCAACAGCCGCGCCCGCCCAGAGCCCGGCGGCGGTTCCGGCCGTCTCCCGGGTTACTGCCTCCGGCACCGAATTTCCATCCTTGATGTCGGACATGACGGCGGGCACCGCGCTGGCGGCACCCACCACCATGCTGACGCGCGAGAAGCCCTTGAGTTCGACTCCGCCGATTTTTGGGTCCTCAAACCACCTCAACAACGCCGGATCCGCCTTCCCGGGACCCGTACCGGGGGACTCGGCGATCAACTTCGTAGTCGCCTGGCGCACGCCGTCGGCGGTGCCACCGGCCACCGCTCCCGCGGCCCCGGTTGCCACCTCCCCCTTCGTCGGGGCCAACGCGGGACCCCCGCCGGGCTGGCCGGCCGGTGCCGGGCCGGGTTGGTCGGACGGTGCCGGGGCCGGTCCTGCCTGGGGGCCGACGGTGTCATAACCGTCGGCGTGCAGGGTGCCCATCGCATCCTGAAACGACTTGGAGTAGCCGTCGCGCGTCGCTTGCAGCCGGGCCAGCGCGGTTTTGGTGTCGCGGATCGCGTCTTGTTCACGGCCGGCGATGAACGCTTCGAGCGCGTCGATATCGGCCTGGGTGAGGTCGTCGTCGTCTTCCATCTCGTCGGCTTCGCCGATCAGCTCATCGAGTTCCTGCAGCTGGGCTTCCAGCGACGCGATCTGACCGGCCGCGGTTCTTTGCGCCTCGGCCAAGGTCGCGGCGATGTTCTCCAGGTCCGCGCCGATCTTCGGAATCTGCAGCGACTGTGCCCCAAGGGCCTTCGTCACCCGCTGCACTTCATCGGAGCCGGTGATCGGATGATCGCCATCCTGGTGATTCCAGGCGGCCTCGAACCGGGTGCGAGCCTGCTCGAACGCGTCGTTGGCCTCTTGTGTGCAGCGCCCCGCTTTGCGAAAGGCCTCCGCGAGGTTGGAAATCTGCAGTGGGCTCCCCGCTTGCAAGCTTGCGTTGATCGCCCAGGGGTCGCCACCGGCCGCGGCAATCAGCGCCGGGATGCTGAGGTATTGCAGTTGCATGGCGTCGTCAGTCGCCCGCCCGACCGCTGATCAATCCCGTTCGCATCGTCACCCCTCCCGAACTCAACGGCAAGGTTACTAACGCAGGCTTGATAATCAATTCAGATCGCGCCCCGGTCCGCCCGGGCAAGCTGTCCGTATGGAACCGGTGTTGCTGACGGTGGGGCACGGGGCGGCCGGCCGGGAGCGGCTATCAGAGTTGCTTGCCGGGGCGGGGGTTGCGCTGGTGGTGGACGTGCGGCGCTACCCGGCCAGCCGGACCAATCCGGACGTGCGCCGCGAGGCCCTGGAATCCTGGCTGCCGCAAGGGAGCATCGGCTACCGATGGGAGCCCCGCCTCGGCGGGCGCCGGCATATCGCGGCCGGAGAACCGGAGCCGGACAGCTGGTGGACGGTGGCCGCGTTCCGGGCCTACGCCGCATACACCCGGACGCCCGAGTTCGACGCGGCCCTGGACGACGTCCTCGCCGATGCGGGCCGGCGCACCACGGCGGTGATGTGCAGCGAGAGCGTCTGGTGGCGCTGTCACCGGCGGCTGATCGCCGACGTCGCGGTGCTGGGCCGCGGGGTGCCCGTGCGACACCTGATGCCCGACGGCCGGATCAGTCCGCACCGACCCGCGGAGGGAGCCCGCCGCCGCCCCGACGGCCATCTGGTCTGGGACGGTTGATCTTTCGGCTCCTTAGAACGTGTTGACCTTCTCGACGCTGACGAACATGCCGTGCTTGGTCTGGTCGTTGGTGAAGCGGGTGCCGTCGGCGTTGGCGATGATGGTCCAGCCCTGCGCCGCGTAGGTCTTGTAGTCGATGGTGACCGTCGGGATGGCGCCCAGGTTGCCCAGCACCCATTGCACTTTGCCGCCGCTGTTGATGCTGACGCCGTTGGCGTGCTCGCCGTCCTGCAGCGGGGAGTTGGTGAAGGGCGCCTCACAGCCGACGGTGTCTCTGTTGATCTGGCAGCGCGTCACGCCGGATTTGGTCTCGATGAAGACGTAGC
>NZ_LZLL01000571.1:0-1613 GCF_001669335.1 Mycobacterium sp. 1245852.3
GCGTGGGGCAATGTGTCGGCGTTGGGTCGTGCGGTGGTGCCGGTGTCGGTGGTGGAGTTGTTCGGCGGGCAGGTGGCGCGGACTCCGGATGCGGTGGCGGTGACGTTCGAGGGCCGGTCCATGTCTTATCGGGAGCTTGACGAGGCGGCCAATCGGTTGGCGCATCTGCTGGTCGAGTCCGGTGCGGGCCCGGGTGGGGTTGTGGTGCTGCTGTTGTCGCGGTCGGCCGAGGCGATCGTGGCGATCGTGGCGGTGCTCAAGTCCGGGGCGGCGTATCTGCCGATCGACCCGGGGTTGCCCGATGCGCGGGTGGAGTTCATGCTGACTGATGCCGCCCCGAGGGTCGCGGTCACCACCGCCGAGCTGGTGGATCGGCTCGGGGGGTTTGGTGGGGTGGTCATCGATGTGGCCGACCCGGCGGTGGCGGCCCAGCCGAGCACCCCGCCGCCGGGGCCGTCGCCGACCGATGTGGCGCATGTGATCTACACGTCGGGGACCACGGGTGTGCCCAAAGGCGTTGCGGTGACGCATCACAACGTTGCGCAGCTGTTCGACGATCTGGATATCGGGGTCGATCTGTCGGCCGGGCAGGTGTGGACGCAGTTCCACTCGTATGCCTTTGACTTCTCGGTGTGGGAGATCTGGGGTGCGCTGCTGCATGGTGGTCGGTTGGTGGTGGTGCCCGAGGCGGTGGCGCGGTCGCCTGAGGAGTTTCATGCCCTGCTGGTGGGTGAGGGTGTGACGGTGTTGACCCAGACCCCGTCGGCGGCCGGGATGCTGTCGGTCGAGGGGTTGGATTTCACGGCGTTGGTGGTCGGGGCCGAGCCGTGTCCGCCGGAGCTGGTGGACCGCTGGGCGCCGGGCCGGGTGATGGTCAATGTGTATGGCCCCACCGAAACGACCATGTGGGCCTGCAAGAGTGCCTCGCTACAGGCGGGCTCGGGATTCCCGCCGATCGGCTCGCCGGTGACCCGGGCGGCGTTCTTCGTGCTCGACGGGTGGCTGCGCCCAGTGCCCGCCGGCGTGGTGGGCGAGCTGTATCTGGCCGGCGAGGGCGTCGGCGTCGGGTACTGGCGCCGCCCCGGGCTGACCGCGTCGCGGTTTGTGGCGTGCCCGTTCGGTGTGGTGGGCCAGCGTATGTATCGGACTGGGGATCTGGTGTGCTGGGGTCCCGATGGGCAGTTGCGGTATCGGGGGCGCGCCGATGAGCAGGTCAAGGTGCGTGGGTATCGCATCGAGTTGGGCGAAATCCGCACCGCGATCGCCGAATTGGACGGCGTTGAACAGGCGGCGGTGCTGGTTCGTGAAGACCAGGCCGGCGAGAGGCGTCTCGTCGGCTATGTGACTGGAGCCGCTGACCCCGCCGATATTCGGGCCCGGTTGGGTCAGCGGCTCCCTCCCTATATGGTGCCCGCGGCGGTGGTGGTGCTCGAGGCGTTGCCGTTGACGCTCAACGGCAAACTCGACACCCGCGCTTTGCCCGCCCCGGACTACCAGGGCGATAACTACCGCGCCCCACGGACCGCCCTCGAAGAGATCCTGGCCGGCATCTACGCCCACATCTTGGGTGTCGAACGCGTCGGAATCGACGACTCCTTCTTCCACCTCGGCGG
>NZ_LZLL01000572.1:0-2406 GCF_001669335.1 Mycobacterium sp. 1245852.3
TCATGTGCGCGTTGAAAGCTGGCTGCTCCAACGTCGTTGAGCCAGTCGATGTCGAGCGGATAGTTGGCAGGTGGTGTGCCGATGAGGGCATATAACTCGACCAGTTGTTGGCCGGCCTGCTGTGGAGAGTCGATCGGTTGGCTGAGCACACGGGCGATCTTCATGCCAAGTCTGACCGAGGCACGGCCGATTTTTGCCGAAGGTGAGGACATGATCGATGTCAGCGAGCGTGCTCGCCGCGGATGTTCGATGGCCAGCGTTTGAGCGATCATGCCGCCCAGTGAGCCGCCGACGACGTTGGTGCTTTCCCAGCCGAGGTCATCGAGGACCGCGATCGCATCCCCGGCCATGTCGCTCAATGAATATCGAGCTGCTTTGCGTGGACGCACGATCACATCGCACACGCTGGGTGCGCCGAGATGAGTCAGGTGGGTGGACAGGCCGACATCGCGATTGTCCATTCGCGCGACCTGGAAACCCCGTGCGACAAGCGCGCGGCAGAAGTCGTTGTGCCAGAGCAGCATTTGCATACCGAGACCCATGAGAAGCAGCAGCGGTCTGCCGGTGCTTGGACCGAATACCTCGTAGGCCAGCGACACATCGCCGTTGTGGGCGCGGCCCGGTGTGGTTTCCTGAAGCACGTTAGGCGTTCCTTTCGGCGCAGCGGTGCCGATTAAGCCTAACCCAAACCGTTCATATGTGAACAGTTGCGATGAGAACTGGCCGGAGGATCATTACGCCATGGCACCGCCGAGCAGCCCCTACAGCGAGTTCGGCTACTACCTGCACCGCGTCGCAGCTCTGGTTGACAAGCGTGGCGATGCAATGTTTCGCGACCAGCTGGGAATTAGCCTGCGTCAGTTCCTGCTGTTGAGGCTGATCGAGATGGGGGCACCGACACCGTCCC
The DNA here is from genome assembly GCF_001669335.1 of Mycobacterium sp. 1245852.3. Classification (NCBI taxonomy): domain Bacteria; kingdom Bacillati; phylum Actinomycetota; class Actinomycetes; order Mycobacteriales; family Mycobacteriaceae; genus Mycobacterium; species Mycobacterium sp. 1245852.3. Next base: position 908 of record NZ_LZLL01000572.1, read on the forward strand.
AGCAGATGATCGCCGAACGTCTTGGTATCGCCAAGAGTGCGGTCAGCCGGCACATCGACATCGCCCGCCAAAACGGATGGATTGACGTTGGGATTTCTGAACAGTCGCGCCGGCAGAACAGCGTGACCCTCACTAAAGAAGGCCGACGGCTGCTCGTTCGAGCGCAGGCCCTGCTAGCGCAGACAGAAAGCCAGGGTTTCGCCGAGATCCCGGACGCGGACATCGACGCCACTATCCGAACGCTGAAGGCGCTGCACCACAGACTCCTTTCAGACCAGGCAGGATCAGACCCAACTCCCTGATAGGCCATCCACGGACGAGTAGACCTTAGAGTTCTCGGTCACCGCGCCACCCGGTCATCATTACGACCGTCAACAATGTGTTGTCCAGCAACAACTAGCAGCCGCGCCACGCCCTTAATGTTGCCTTATGGTACTCTTACTTTTCTTAAGTTTGGTGTATGGTCGCTCGTCATGGGCGGGAGTCGACATCCCGCACGGCCACCAGCCCACCGCGTTGATCGACGACCAAAAAGGAGAAGCCCGTGCATGACCCGGCCGTGACGCATACGGAGTTTGAGCAGCGCTTGTCGGCGATGACCGCCACCGCGTTGCAGCGCGGCCGCATGGATCGTGACGACTTGCTGACGGTGTTGGCCAGCAGTGACGATGACCTGCTCGATGTGATCGCCGCGGCCGCACGGGTGCGGCGCAAGTTTTTCGGCCGGCAAGTCAAGCTCAACTACCTGGTGAACATGAAATCCGGGATGTGTCCAGAGGATTGCAGCTATTGCTCACAACGGCTTGGGTCGAGCGCTGAGATCCTCAAGTACTCCTGGATCAACACCGAGGAGGTCGCCCGCCACGCGCAATGCGCGATTGATGCCGGCGCTAAACGCATCTGCCTGGTTGCCGCCGGCCGCGGGCCGGCCGATCGTGATATCGATCGCGTCACCGACACGATCGCTGTGATCAAGAACTCCACCCCCGCAGTGGAGGTGTGCGTCTGCCTAGGGCTGCTGAAACAGGGGCAAGCCGAGCGGCTGCATGAGGCCGGCGCCGACGCGTATAACCACAACCTGAACACCAGCGATAAGAATTACGCGCGCATCTGCTCAACCCATACCTTCGCCGACCGCGCCGCCACCGTGGGTGACGCCAAAACCGCCGGCCTGTCGCCCTGCTCGGGGGCCATCTTCGGGATGGGCGAATCCGACGACGACATCGTCGATGTCGCACTGGCTTTGCGTGAACTCGAGCCCGATTCGGTGCCGGTGAACTTCCTCATCCCGTTCCAGGGCACTCCCCTGGGTGGGCATTGGGAACTGACCCCGCAACGCTGCCTACGCATCCTGGCAATGTTCCGATTCGCCTTCCCCGACGTCGAAGTCCGCATTGCCGGCGGACGCGAAATACATTTGCGCACACTGCAACCGCTGGCACTACACCTAGCCAATTCGATGTTCCTCGGGGACTACCTCACCAGCCAAGGACAGCCCG
>NZ_LZLL01000573.1:0-514 GCF_001669335.1 Mycobacterium sp. 1245852.3
CAATTTGAGTACAGCAAGAACAAGCTGGCCGGATTGCCGACCAGCCGCAACATCGAGGTGCGGTTGCAGGGCTGGGAGAAGTTCCACGAGCCCGTGGACCGCATCGTGTCCATCGGCGCGTTCGAGCACTTCGGCCGGCAGCGCTACGGCCGCTTCTTCAAAATGGCCTACCAGGCGCTGCCGCCCGGCGGAGTGATGTTGCTGCACACCATCGTTCGGCCGTCGTTCAAAGACGCGCGGGCCAAGGGCCTGAAGCTGACCCACGAAATCGTGCAGTTCTCGCAGTTCATCCTGGCCGAGATCTTCCCCGGCGGTTGGCTGCCGACGCCGCAGACCGTCGGCGAGTACGGAGTGACCGCGGGCTTCGACCTGACCCGCGTCCAGTCGCTGCAGCTGCACTACGCCAGGACCTTGGACCTGTGGGCCGAGGCACTCGAGGCCAATCGCGAGCAGGCGATCGCCATCCAGTCCCAGGAGGTCTACGACCGGTATATGAAGTACCTGACCGGCTGCG
>NZ_LZLL01000574.1:0-3850 GCF_001669335.1 Mycobacterium sp. 1245852.3
GCGCAGTTCGTTGGCGACGCGGACGATCCCTTGCACCTCCTCCACTGACGACGGGGACAGCACTGCTCCGGGCGCGAACTCGGACGCGTCGCCGACCGGATACGGATCGAGGAAGTCACTCAGCTCAGCAGACTCAGCACGGACCGCGCCGTCCCCGAGCAACGCCCGAAAGCGGTCGACGACTCGCTCGATGTCGTGAAGTTCACTAAGCATTGCTTCTCCTACACGGGGCACTTGCAGGCGGCGCACTCGCGCCACCTCGAGCCCGTCGAGGGCCCGTACGAAGGCGACGGTCAGGCCCCAGAAGCTCCAGCGCTGCCGTCGGGCTCATCACGATGCGATTTTTGAGGGTCACCTCATTGATGGTCAGCGGAGCAGACAGGGTCTCCGCCAGTCCGTCATCATGCATGGACCCTCCCATCGTTGGTTGGAGGCAAGCATCGCGCATCGTGGAGCAGTTTGCAAGATATTCATCAGAATTGGGCTGGGTTTGGACCTTACGCTCGTCGGCCGCGGCGGTCCCACCCGAATTCCGTTGCGCCCTATGGGTTCACAGAAGATGCGCATCCGCTGTGAGGGCGCCTCGGCGGTGCTGATTACTGACGATCCTGTTGCGGAGAATTCCCAGACGATCAACCTCGACCTCGACGACATCGCCGGGGACCAGCAGGCGCGGCGGGGTTCGCGCGTAGCCGACACCGCCGGGGGTGCCCGTGGCTAGCAGATCACCAGGACGCAGCGTGAAGGTATGCGACACCATAGCGAGCGTTTCTCCGACGGTATAAACCATTTCGTCGGTGCTTGCGTCCTGAACGACCTCACCGTTTACCCGGGTCTGTAGCCGCAGGCCCTCACGCAGATCACCAACCTCATTGGCGGACACCATTGGGCCCAACGGCCCGGACCGGTCGCCGTTCTTGCCAAGGATCCATTGGGACGTAAGCCGCTGGGCCCAGCGGCAGGTCAGGTCGTTGAAAGTGGAGTAACCAACTACTGCGGCCAGAGCCTCCTCCGACGTGGCATCGACGAGGGGGGCGCCGACCCAAGCGACCACCTCACCCTCCCAATCGAGGCCGTCCTCGTTCGAGGGCACGGGCACGTCGGCACCACTGACTGTGAGAGTATCGGTCCATCGAGCGAAAAGCGTTGGGTGACTGGGTAGCTGACGGTTACGGAAATCGCCCTCGGCGACGTGCTTGAGGTAGTTCAGGCCGATGCAGATTACACGGGCGTCCGCTGGCACCGGGGGAACGAGCAGAACCGCATCGATCGGCAGCGTCGGACCTGGAGCATCAGACTTGAGGCGGTGGGAGGCACCTGCCCAGAACTGTGCGAGCGGTGCGATGACGGTGACATGCGTGCCGTCATCCGACAAGTGCGCGGCCTCAACCGGCAGGCCATTGCGGCGGATTCCCACGATCCTCACTGCGGTTCCTTCGCAAGAAACCTTCTAAGCGTTCGGAGGTTATGCATATACTGCACTATGCCGCACGAGTCGGCCCAACCGCAGCGTTCGGTTAGGCGCACCGATTTGAGGACTGCCACCCCGACATTCGACGTAGCGAAAACCTCGCCGCGGACCCGAGCCCAACAGCTGGCCGCCGCTCTGGACTTGCGAATCCGCGACCAAGACCTCCAGACCGGTGACGCCGTCGGCACGCTCGAATCACTTCGCGCCGAGACGGGATTCGCTTACTCGACAATTAGCGAGGCGGTGCGGTTGCTATGCGACCGCGGCGTGCTCGACGTCCGGCCCGGACGCGGCGGAGGACTCTTCGTCGCCAACCCCACGTCGGTCGTCCGGTTGCGCCACACGTTGCTCGAGGCCTCCAACCCGGTGGACGTGGCCGATGCCATCGAATTGCGGGATCACCTCGAGTTGCTTATCGACGTCGCAGCGGCGCGGTTTTCCACCGATAAGGATATCAACGATTTGCGCGCGCATCTCGACACAATGGCGGCGGCACCGAGCTGGGATGCGTTCGTCCGTACTAACTGGGCGCTGCACGAGCGCATCGCCGCGATCGGTCCGAACGCTATGGCGCGCGCGGTCTACCTCAGCACGCTAGGACCGCTGCGCGCCACATCCACCCAGTTCGATAGCGAACGTGCCTTTGCCAAGTACCGCACGGCACGACTGCGCATTCACGTCGACCTGGTTGACGCCATCGCCGCCGGCGATGAGCGCAGAGTCAGGAAGTTGGTCGCCCGCCACACAGCCGCCTCTGAGGGCTGATGTGCCCAGCGAATTCCGCAAGTACCTATTCCCGCACGACCATCCCCGGCTGGCTGGCATACGGGGAATGGATCCGTATACCTACGGCACGACGGCGCGTCATCCCGGCACGTTCACCGGTGATCTAGTCGCCGGTTGGAAGCCGCTGTATCACAACGGATTCCGTGGTATCACCGAAGATGGCACGCTGCACAGCGAGATTCACCATTTTGAACCGCCGCGACGGGGCGAGGAGGCTCCCGTCGCGGCGATGCTGGCCGCCGCCCACGACCTGTTGTCGAGTCTGGACGACGAGGCGCGGGCGCGGATAAGCTATCCAGTAGACGCGGTCGAATGGCAAACCTGGGCCAATCCGGAATTCATGCAATTCGATACCGGTGTGCGCTTGGAGCTCCAGCCGCAGCAGGTCCAGCGGAAGGCGCTGGCACTGATGACGGCTTCCCTCAGCCCTGAGGGCTACGAACTGGCGCGTAACACGATGTTGATCAACGGCTTCCTCGGTGAAGTGGTCGAGCTGCAGAGCATTCTGAACGAGTTCAGCTACAATATCGCGATCTACGGGCAACCCGATCTACACAAGCCCTGGGGCTGGCAGCTCTACGGACATCATTGCGCACTGAATTGCCTTGTCGTCGAAGGACGTATGGTTCTCAGTCCGGTCTTCCTCGGCGCCGAGCCCAACGAGATTGACGCCGGTCCCCACACCGGTATTCAAACGTTCACCGACACAATCGGATTGGGCACGGCACTTATGGCGTCGCTGCCGCGATCGCAGCGGCGCGCGGCCACGGTTTATGACCAACTGGTCGATCCGGCGATGCCCCCCGGACGTATTCATCCCGGCGACGAGCGTCACCTTGCGGGCGCATTTCAGGACAACCGGGTCATCCCATTCGAAGGTATCCTTGCCCTCGATATGCCAACGCCCGCGCGGGATTTGCTGATGGCGATCGCGGAGCAGTTCGTTGCGCTGTTGCCCGTTGGACCTCGAACGGCGCGGCTGCGTGAGATCCGCCGCCATCTCGGCCAAACTTGGTTTTCCTGGATCGGCGGTCATCAGCCGGGCGATGTTTTCTATTACCGTGTCCAGTCGCCGGTGATTATTGCCGAGCTAGACCACCACTGCGGTGTGTTTCTGGACTATGACACACCTAAGCCATTCCACATCCACACCGTTATGCGGACCCCGCACGGAAATGACTATGGGCGTGCCTACGTGCGGCAGTTGGATCGTGGTTAGCCTGAGCTGAACCTTGCGTGGCGACTAGAACCCCGTGCTCACCGTCGCCGATTGTCGGGCTGTTGTCTCCTAGACAAGGGTCGTGCGGCGCATCGGTGGCCTCGGCGTCGTAGAGCTTATCGACTGAACCGTTTGCGGATCAACCGAATCTGTGCAGATGGGACATCGCGAACCCGGCGGGTCCGAGCTGGTACATGAGACGGCTCCTCATCGAACCGTCGAGTTCAGTCGGGCCGCTTGCATCCTTCCCTGACTGGCGGATGCTAAGGGGCATCCATACATAGCACGGTGATGTTAGGTTCGCGCTGTCCGAGGCGGTCGCTCACGGCGAGCGTCTTCGCCGGACTTGACTCGTTCTCGATGAAGGCTTTCCG
>NZ_LZLL01000575.1:0-7946 GCF_001669335.1 Mycobacterium sp. 1245852.3
CCGGGGCGGCACACCGGATCACATCCTGTTGTCCGGGCCGCCGGGGCTGGGCAAGACGTCGCTGGCGATGATCATCGCCGCCGAGCTGGGGTCCTCGCTGCGGCTGACGTCCGGGCCCGCGCTGGAACGTGCCGGCGACCTGGCGGCCATGCTGTCCAACCTCGTCGAGCACGACGTGCTGTTCATCGACGAGATCCACCGCATCGCGCGGCCCGCCGAGGAGATGCTGTACCTGGCCATGGAGGACTTCCGGGTTGACGTGGTGGTCGGTAAGGGTCCCGGCGCGACGTCGATCCCCCTGGAAGTGGCGCCCTTCACCCTGGTCGGCGCCACCACCCGGTCCGGCGCGTTGACCGGCCCGCTGCGCGACCGGTTCGGTTTCACCGCGCACATGGACTTCTACGAGCCCGCCGAGCTGGAGCGGGTGCTGGCCCGCTCCGCCGGGATCCTGGGCATCGAGCTGGGCGGCGATGCGGCCGAGGAGATCGCCCGCCGTTCGCGCGGGACGCCGCGGATCGCCAACCGGCTGCTGCGCCGGGTTCGCGACTTCGCCGAGGTGCGCGCCGACGGCGTGATCACCCGCGATGTCGCCAAGGCCGCGCTGGCGGTGTACGACGTCGACGAGCTGGGCCTGGACCGGCTGGACCGGGCGGTGCTCTCGGCGCTGACCCGCAGCTTCGGCGGCGGCCCGGTCGGGGTGTCGACGCTGGCGGTGGCGGTGGGCGAGGAGGCCACCACCGTCGAGGAGGTGTGCGAGCCGTTCCTGGTCCGCGCCGGCATGGTCGCGCGGACCCCGCGGGGCCGGGTGGCCACCGCCCAGGCGTGGACGCACCTCGGCATGGCCCCGCCGGCCGGGGTCACCGGGCTGGGCCAACCCGGCCTGTTCGACTAGTGGCTGGTTCCGTGCCCGCCGGGCCGTTTCGCGGCCAAATCGTGACCTTTGCGCCCAGCGGGGTCCGGCCGTTCGCGCGGTCCGGCGTCCGGCCTGGTCAGACCCGCTAGACCGCCGCCGGTCAGGCGCCGGGCCATCCGCGTGCACCCCCGCTGCGACGGCCCCAGCAAACACGCGCGCGGCCGTCGACCGGTTACACCCCGGCATCGCCGGGTAACCAGGCTCACAGCAGCGATACCTGTTGAAGGAGGTTCCGATGAGGACCACGAGCGACGACTACGACCGACCCCGCGCGCTGTACATGCCACGCACCCGCGGCGCGCTAACCGGGCTACTGCTGATACTGCTGGGCGCGTGGGGCGCACTGGTGCCCTTCTTCGGGCCCAACGTCGACTGGGCGTACATGGCCGATCCGGCCTGGACGTGGACCACGGCCAAGGGCTGGCTGGAGGTGCTCCCCGGCGTCGCGACGGCGGTGGGCGGCCTGCTGGTGCTCATGTCCGGCAATCGGGCCAGCGCCGTGTTCGGCGGCTGGCTGGCGGTCGTCGGCGGCGCCTGGTTCGTGGTCGGCCGCGCGTTCGCGTCGACGCTCCGGATCGGCGATGTCGGCCAACCGGTGGCGGCGACGGACCTCAAACGCGCCCTGCTCGAGGTCACCTACTTCACCGGCCTGGGTGCGCTGATCGTGTTCCTGGGCGGCGCCGCGGTGGCGCGGCTGGCCGTGCGGCACGCGCGCGACGTCGTGGTGAGCCACCCGGCGCCGGTCGCGGGCGAGGCCGTGCCGGCCGCCGAACCGGCCATGTACGACGAGACCCGCGGCGCGGCGCCGGCGCGGACCGACGCCGTGGCGGCCGGACCGCAGCCCCGCGGGCGCACGGGTGGCGGCCTGTTCCGCCGGCGCACCGGCGAAGGCGGTGGCCTGTTCCACCGGCACCACCACGCGGGCGCCTGACCCGCTGAGTCGGCAAGGCCCCGGTAGCCCTCGGCTACCGGGGCCTTGCCGCGTCAGGCTGGGCCGGTCAACCCCCGATCGGTAGAGTTCACCGGCGCCCGAACAGCGAGGAGGAGCGATGATCGCCGCCGCATTGGTGTTCGCCGCGCTGGCGGCGTTGCTGCACGTCTACATCTTTGTGATCGAATCGTTGACCTGGACCTCGCCGCGCACCCGCGCCACCTTCGGCACCACCGCGGCCGACGCCGAGACCACCAAGGCGCTGGCGTTCAACCAAGGCTTCTACAACCTTTTCCTGGCCATCGTCACCGGCGTGGGCATCGCCGCAGTCGCGTTGGGGCACAGGGGCATTGGTGCGGCGCTCGTCTTCGCCGGCGTCGGGTCGATGGCCGCGGCGGCGGTGGTGCTGGTCGCGTCGGCGCGCGACAAGGCCCGTGCCGCCGCGACGCAGGGCGCGTTTCCCGCGATCGCGATCGTGCTCCTGTCGCTCGGCCTTCACTAGTAACACCAGTCTCACCAGCCTCCAAAGCCCCCGGCTAGCGGTGGCTTTCGTTTGCCGCGTGGGTTAGTAGTGGAAGGCGCTGGGTAACCATCCCAGGCCGGAATCAGACCCGGTATTCAACGAGGGGATGTCATGAAATACGCACAAGACGGCCAAACCCGCGGGCTGAGTATGCCGCGTTCGCGAGGCGCGGTCAGCGGATTGCTCCTGGTCATTTTGGGAGCCTGGGGGGCGTTAATACCGTTTGTTGGTCCGCACTTTAATTTCGCCTATACACCGGACCGGGATTGGGCGTGGAGCTCCGCCCGGGGCTGGCTGGAAGTGGCGCCGGGCGCGGCCACCGTGCTCGGCGGCCTGTTGTTGATCGTCGCCGGAAACCGGGTCGCCGCCATGCTGGGCGGCTGGCTGGCCGTGCTGGCCGGCGCCTGGTTCGTCGTGGGCGGCCAGGTCGCCCCGCTGTTGGGAATCGGCTCCGCCGGTGACCCGATCGCGGCGACCGAACGCAAGCGCGCGGTGCTCGAGGTCACCTACTTCTCGGGCCTGGGCGCGCTGATCATCTTCGTGGGTGGGGTCGTGCTGGCCCGCACCGCCGTGCGCCTGGCCCGCGACGTACATCCGGTGGCGGCCGAACCCGCCGCGGCCCCCGGGGGCGTGGAGCCCTACCGGGATTCGGTCTACGAGCCCGCCGAGGTCTCCTCGGGCGCGCTGACCAAGCCGCGCGCCGCGGCGGACCCCGAGCCCAAGCGGGGCTGGCGCCGTAACCGCGCCGGCGCGGGGGCCGGCGCCAACGCCGCGTATCTGCGTTGGCCGCACCCGCAGCAGTAGTTCTGCGCCAATCAACAGCAATCGCCCAGTCCCGTTGCGGGACTGGGCGATTGCTTGCTTGCCCTTAGAGCAGTCCGAGCAACTGCAGGTTGGTGATGTACTTGACGATCACCGGCGCCGTGACATGCGGAATGTCTTTGTCGGGGCCGATTTTCGCTTCCTGCACCGCCGCGCGGAACACATCGGTGGGCGCCATCGAGCCGTTGATCGGCTTTTCCGGCTTCTGGTAGTTGTGCAACAGCGGCAGCAGCGAGTACTGACGCTGCCGATCCGGCAGGGCCCGCAGCGACGTCTCGAACCGCCGCAGCCATTCGGAGTAGTCGGCGATGCGCTCGATCGAGTATCCGGCCTCGACCAGCCAGTCGACGTACTCGTCTAGACCGATGCCGTCGTCGTACGGGTTCATCACGTGGTAGGTCTGGAAGCCGGTGTCGCTGTCGGTGATCTGCGTCCCCAGCGTCGAGATCGCCGCGGCGATGAACTCGACCGGCAGGCCGTCGTAGTGCGCCCGCTGCCGGTTGCCGTCGGCGTCGAGCTCGTAGAACGAACCGGGCGCGATACCGGTGGCGACCAGGCTCAGCATCAGCCGGGTGAACATGTCCGGCAGGTTGAGCTGACCGGAGTAGGTGGTGTCGGCCAGGATCATGTCGCAGCGGAACACCGAGACGGGCAGACCGCACAGGTCGTGCGCCTCGCGCAGGAGCACCTCGCCGGCCCACTTGCTGTTGCCGTAGCCGTTGGCGTAGTTGTCGTTGATCTCGCGGGTGGCGCTGATCTGCCGGATGTCGGCGTCCTCGACGAACTCACCCGGCTTGATCTGGTCGCCCACCCCGATCGTCGACACGTAGGTGTATGGCTTCTGCTTGGAGGTCAACGCGATCCGGATCAGCTCCGCGGTGCCCAGCGCGTTGGGCCCGAACAGCTCGCTGTAGGGCAACACGTGGTTCACCAGGGCCGCCGGGTCGACGATGATGTCGACCTCCTCGGCCAGTCGCTGCCAGGTTTGCTGGTCCAGGCCGAGGTTGGCCTCGCCCTTGTCGCCCGCGATCACCTCGAGGTGGTCGGCGGCCAGCTTCTGGTAGTGCGCCAGCAGTTTCGGGTCGCCTTCGGGAGAGCCCACGCCGAAGGTCTTGTCCAACCGGGCGCGCGCCTCCTCGTCGGAGCGGGCCCGCACCAGTGCGATGACCTTGCCGTCGACCATGTCCATCCGCTCGAGCCAGTCCAGCGCCAGGTAGCGGCCCAGGAATCCGGTCGCGCCGGTCAACAGCACCGTGCGCACCTCGGTCGCCGGCTTGGGCAGGCTCGGCGCGCCGGCCAGGACGGCCTCGTCGAGGAACTTGTCCAGCGTGAGGTCACCGGCGTGCACCGTGGTGGCGCCGCGTCCGTGCACGGCCGCGAACGTCGGCCGCTTGGAGCCCTGGCGCTCGGCCTCGATGTAGGCGGCGATGGCCGCCAGGTCGTTGGCCGGGCTGACGATCACACCCACCGGCACGTCGACGTCGAAGATCTCGCGCAGCAGGTTGCCGAATGTCAACGCGGACAACGAGTCTCCACCCAGATCGGTGAAGTGGGCGTCGGGTGACAGGTCGCCGGCCGTCGCGCCCAGCATGGCGGCCGCGGCGCGGCTGACGGTCTGCAGCACCGGCGCCTGGGCGCCGCTGCGGCGCAGTTCGGCCAACTCGTTGGCCTGGCCGGCGGCCAGGTCGGCGTAGATCTGCTCGAGCCGTTCGCCGTAGTGCGCCTTGAGCTTCGGCCACGCCAACTTGCGGATCCCGGTCAGCAGACCGTTTTCCAGGCTGAACGGGGTGGTCTCGATGATGAAGTCACGCGGCACCTCGTAGGACTGCAGGCCGGTTTCTTTGGCGACCTTCTGCAGCGAGTCGGCGATCGTGGGCTTGAGCGACTCGATGTCATTGTGCGCCAACGCCTCTTCGGTCGGCACCACCACGGCCAGCAGGTAGGGCTGGGAGCTGTTGCCGTAGACGTAGATCTGGCGGATCAGCGGGCTGTTGCCGAACACCGCCTCGAGCTTGGCCAGCGTGACGAATTCGCCCTGGGCGAGCTTGAGCACGTTGTTGCGTCGGTCGACGTACACCAGCCGGTCCGGGGCGATCTCGGCGAACACGTCACCGGTCCGGTAGTAGCCGTCCTCGTCGAACACGTTCGCGGTGGTCTCGGCCCGCTTGTAGTAGCCGGGGAACATGTTCTCGGTCCGCAGCAACAGCTCACCGCGCGGGTGCGGGCGGTCGGTGCTGAAATAGCCCAGGTCGGGAACGTCGACCAACTTGTAGTCGATCACCGGCGGACGCTGAATCTCCCCGTCGAACAACACCATTCCGGCCTCGGTCGAGCCGTAGCCGTCCATCAAGTGCATCTGCAGCAGCGACTCGGCCCACTTCTTCAGCTCCGGTGAGGTGGGTGCGGAGCCCGTCATCGCGAAGATGAACCGCCCGCCCAACAGGTACTGGCGCTGTTCCGCCAGCACCTCTTCCTCAACGGCCTCGCGATCGGCACCGTCGGCCAGCCGGCGCTCGACCTGGCGCTGGAATTCGCCGTACAGCGTTTCCCAGATCCGCGGGACGAAGTTCATCTCGGTGGGCCGCACCAGCTCGAGGTCCTCGAGCAGGGTGGACAGGTCGCTGCGGGCCGCGAAGTAGGCGGTGCCGCCGTTGCCCAACGTGCCGTAGAGGATCCCGCGCCCCATGACGTGGCTCATCGGCATGAAGTTGAGGGTGATCGACGCGGCGCTCTCGCCGAACCAGTTCTTGCTGCCGCGCCGCCACATCTTGCCGACGTTGCTCTGCGGGTACATCGCACCCTTCGGGGCGCCGGTGCTGCCGGAGGTGTAGATCAACAGCGCGAGCGAGTCCTCGTCGGTCTGCTGCTCGGGAACCGGGGGTAGGTCCTTGCCGCGCTCCAACACGTCGGCGAGCTTCTCGACCACCACATCGGTGCCGGCCAGCCGGGCCACGGCACTCTCCACGGCCTCGCGCTGGTCGTCGACCTCGGGCTGGTAGTCGAACACGACGAGCTTGCCGGGCACGTGGTCGCCGGCCAGGATCAGCTCCACGGCGTCGGGCAGCTGGTTGACGCTCGAGGCGATCAGGCTGGGCTCGGTCTCGGCGACGATCGGCTGCAGCGACGAGATCGCCGCGCTGGTCTGCATCGGCACCGACACGGCGCCGATGGTGCCCAGCGTGATGTCGATCGTGGCGTAGTCCACGCTGTTGAAGCCCAGCACGCAGACGCGGTCGCCGGGGCTCACCGAGTCGCTGGCCCAGGCGCGGCCGAGAGCCGAAACCCGTTCGCCCAGTTCGCCATACGTGATGGTCTCGAAGCGGGGGAGCAGCTCGGCGGTGGTGCGTCCGGTCTTGGCGTCCTTGACGAATTCCACGACGCGCTGCGCCAGTGCGGGCCGGTCGGCATAGCCGTCGAGCACGGTCCGGATGATCTGGGGCAGCCGCAGCCCCGGCTGCTCGGTGGCGGCGGTGATCGCCGGGTCCGGCCGGGCGGCGGCGAACTGGGGGTCGTTGGCAATGAGTTGCTCGATGCGGCGGTTGAGTTCTTCGTCGTGAATAGCAGTCGACATAACAGATCCCTTGCAAATGAAAGTTAGCGAGTCAAATTGCGCTGTCCGCGCTGACATATAGAACGTTAGCTAAAGTAAAGGTATTCCACCATGATCTGGCGTTTGTGGTGTTTGTGAGATTGCCCACGCGCGGTGGGAAGTCCCGGTCTACAGCTCGCGCAGCAGGCCGCCGAGGATGTCGATGCCCTCGGCCAGCAGCTCGTCGCTGATGGTCAGCGGGGGCAGCAGCCGGATGATGTTGCCCCACATGCCGCACGTCAACACGATCACGCCGGCGGCGGCGGCCGCGACGGTCAGCTTCTGGGTCAGTTCCTTGTCGGGCTCGGCGGTTCCCGACTTCACCAGTTCGATGGCGATCATGGCGCCCCGGCCGCGCACGTCGCCGATCCGGTCGTCGCCGGCCTGCAGACGCAACAGCGGCTCGGTGATCAAGCGTTCCAACCGCTGCGCGCGCTCGATCAAACCGTCGTTCTCGATCGTCTCGATGGTGGCCAACGCCGCCGCGCAAGCCAACGGGTTTCCGCCGAAGGTGCCACCCAAACCGCCGACCTGCGGGGCGTCCATGATCTGCGCCCGCCCGGTGACCGCCGACAGCGGCAGTCCGTCGGCGATGGCCTTGGCGGTGCAGATCAGGTCGGGTTCGATGCCCTCGTGCTCACACGCGAACATGGCGCCCGACCGCGCGAATCCGGTCTGCACCTCGTCGGCGATGAACACCACGTCGTTCTTGTGGCACCAGTCCAGCAGGGTGGGCAGGAAGCCCTCGGCCGGAACGATGAACCCGCCCTCGCCCTGGATCGGCTCGATGATGAGCGCGGCCAGGCTGTCGGCGCCGATCTGGCTCTCGATGATGTTGATGCTGCGCGCGGCGGCCTTCTCCCCGTCGGTGGCCAGTTCCTTGTCGACCAGACCGTCCCGGTAGGGGTAGGACAGCGGCGCACGGTAGATCTCCGGCGCGAACGGGCCGAAGCCGCCCTTGTAGGGCATCGACTTGGCGGTCAGCGCAAGGGCCAGGTTGGTTCGGCCGTGGTAGGCGTGGTTGAACGCCACCACGGCGGGCTTGCGGGTGTAGGCGCGCGCGACCTTGACGGCGTTCTCCACCGCCTCGGCGCCGGAGTTGAACAGCACCGAGCGCTTCTCGCCCGAACCCGGGGTGATGCGGTTGAGCGTCTCGGCGACGGCGACG
>NZ_LZLL01000576.1:0-5073 GCF_001669335.1 Mycobacterium sp. 1245852.3
GCGCCGCGCACACGGCCGCGGCCATCGTCATCCCGGCGGAGTGGTCGCCCATGCCGCCGCGCTGGAACGGGGGCGTGTCGCCGGGGCGGGTGAGCAGGTGCGCCACCCCGGCCCGCGACCAGAAGGCGGCCACGTCGAAGGCGGCGCGATCGGCGTCGGGCCCGCTTTCGCCGTATCCGGTGATGAGCCCGTAAACGAGGCGGGGGTTGGCCGCCGACACCGACTCGAAGTCCAGGCCGAGGCGCTGCAGGGCGCCGGGGCGCACGTTGGTCAGGAAAACGTCTGCGTCGGAGAGCAATTCGAAGGCGGTGTCGCGGCCCGCGTCGGTGCCCAGGTCCAGTACGACGCTGCGCTTGGACCGGTTGTCCATCTCGAACGGTGGGTTCAGGCCCAGATCGCAGCCCAGCATGCGGCCGAACATGCGCGCCGGATCACCGGTGGGCGGCTCGATCTTGATCACGTCGGCGCCCCAGTCCGCCAGGATGCCGCCGGCGGCCGGCCCGGCCACCCAGACCCCGAGTTCGACGACTTTGACGCCTGCTACCGGTCCCGCCATGGGTAAGTTCCTACCCTGTCGCCGCGCCCGGGCGCACGCATGCCCCCGATTCGGCGGTGCGGCCTCAGCTCGCCTGCCGCACCGCGAAGCTGCCGTCGCGGTCGAAGGCGGCGCGGTTGGCGTCGACGTAGTCGGCGACGGTCATCGGGCTGCGCCCGCTGATCACCTCGACCAGGTTGTTCTCTCCCGCGAAGACGCCGTCCTGGTAGTCCTGCGCGACGCTGCTGAGGTGCTGGACGAAGAACTCCGGGCGGCCCTGCGCGGTTAGCGCCGCGGCGAAGGCGGGAATCCCGATCGGCTCGTAGCGCACGGCGATGCCGAGCGCCTCCGACATCTGCTCGGCGATCCCGTAGTGGTCGAGTTCCTCGGCGCCCACCAGCGGATAAATCTGCCGATCGTGCGGGGCCGGGTTCTGCAGGATGGCCGCGATGACGCCGCCCTGGTCGCGCCCGGCGATGGGAGCGTGGCGCCCGGTGCCGAACGGCAGCCGCAGCACGCCCTCGTCGCCACTGCGCGACCATTGCCATTTGAGCCACTCGGCGAAGAAGGTCGGACGCAGATGAGTGGTGCCGAAGGCGAAGCGGTCCAGCAATCGCTCGGCGATCCAGTGCTGCTGTGCGGCATGACTTTTCGCCTCACGCCGCGCGGATATCTGGGACATGTTGACCACCGCCCGAACGCCCGCCTCGCTGGCGGCCTGGGCGAAGATGGCCGTGGCCGGCAGCAGGCTGCCCGGGGCGATCGGGTAGCAGAAGTAGGCGGCGCTGACGCCGGTCATCGCGGAGCTGACGGCGTGAAAGTCGAGCAGGTCACCCTCGACGATCTCCGCGCCCAGGCCCGCCAGCGCCTCGGAGCGCTGGTCGATACGGTGCACGAACGCGCGCACCCGGTGCCCGGCGGCGAGCAGAAACTCGACGGTGGGCGCACCGGTATTGCCCGTCGCCGCGGTGATGAGGAACAGCTGATCCGATGACATTTTCCTAGCTCCCTGCTGACTAACGATGTCGTTAGTAAGATACAAGCACGATATGCTGGATAACGCAAGCGTTAGCCAAAAGGGGATCGTGATGGAGTTCGAGAACCGGCTGCAGGATCGCCGGCAGTGGTCGATCGGTGAGGGCTGTTCGATGTCGAAGGTCCTCGAACTGCTGAGCACCAAGACGGCGTTCCAGGTGGTCCGCGAATTGTTCTTCGGCACAACACGGTTCGAGGATTTCGTGGAACGCATCGCGACGTCGGCACCGGCGGTATCGCGGGCGCTCAAGCAGCTCGAGGCGGCGGGCATCGTCGCGCGGGTTCCCTATCGCGAGCCGGGGCAGCGCGCCCGCGACGAGTACCGCCTGACCGAGGCCGGCGAGGACTTCCTGCCGGTGTTCATGGCGCTGGTGCAGTGGGGAGACGCCTACCTGCAGGACGGTCCCAACAGGCTGGCGTTCGTCGACGCCGAGACCGGCCGGGCCGTCGGGGTACGCGTGACCACCGACACCGGCGCACCGGGAAAGCGCTCGGCCGACATCCGGATCCAACGCGCCCACGCCCCGTCGCGGTGACGCCCATGATTGGCTAGAGCGAGGGCAAGCAACCGGGAGGCACACATGAGTCTGGTGGCCGGGCGGGGTCCGCTCAGCAGCGATCCCGCGGGACGCTTCTCGCCCGCGATCCCCGACGACGTCGTCTACGTCGAACCGCATCCCCGGCGGGTGCAGGCCGTCAAGGACGGGCGGGTGGTGATCGACACCGAGCGGGCGCTGATGGTGCACCGCCGGGGCCGACCGCTGAGCTACGCCTTCGCCGCCGACGAGGTCGGCGACCTACCGAGCGAGCCCGAACCCGAAGCGCCGGGTTTCGTCCAGGTGCCCTGGGACGCGGTCGACACCTGGCTGGAAGAGGGGCGCAGGCTCGTGCACTACCCGCCCAATCCCTATCACCGCGTCGATTGCCGTCCGACCCGGCGGCGCCTGCGCGTCCGCGTCGAGGGCGCCACGCTGGTGGACACCGACGACACGGTGATCGTGTTCGAGACCGCGCTCGCCCCGCGGCTCTACGTCGACCCGGCTCACGTGCGCACCGATCTGCTGCGGCGCTCCGAGACCGAGAGTTACTGCAATTACAAAGGTTTCGCGACTTACTGGTCGTTCGCCTCGGGCGACCATGTCGTGGCCGACGTCGCGTGGAGCTACCCCGGCCCGCCGCCGGAAAGCCTGCCCATCAAGGGGTTTCTGAGTTTCGACGAGACCCGCGTCGAAGTGACGGCCGAACTGCCGGTCAGCGCCCGTAGCTAGGACGCCCGAGCCCCAGCTCGTGCTGGGCGATCATATTGCGGAACACCTCCATGGTGCCGCCGTAGATGCCGGCGGGCACGGCGTGCCGGAAGATGAACTCGATGGCACCATTATCGGCGAAGTCCGCCGAACCCGGTGTGTCGGTGGGCAATGCCGATGCCGTCCCGAGCAGGTCCATCAGTTCCTGGGACACCTCACGCATGGTCTGGATGAGCGCCACCCGCCCATACATTCCGGGGGTGGACATGGCGGCCTCGATGCGGGCCATGCTGCGCCCGAACCGGTATTTGATCGCGTCGTCGTCGATCGGCCGCCGGCCCGCCGCATCGGGTCTCGACAGAATCGCCGCGACCCCGTCGGCCACCTCGGCCATCAGGTGGCCGTGCTCCGAGAGCATCGAAATGTTCTGCAGGCCATGGTCTTGGGGGTCGGTGATGCCGTGCTCGGCGTCGAGGGCGAACCGCATCACCGTCCAGCCGCCGTTGACCTCACCGATCCGGTACAGGTCATCGACCCGCACGTCGCTGTAATAGACGATGTTGGTGCGGTCACCGTCCAGCGTGCGGATGCCCTGGATCTCGATGCCTGGCGAATCCAGCGGCACCAGGAACATGGTGAGGTTCTTGTGTTTCGGGCCTTGCGGATCGGTGTTGGTGAGCAGGAAGACGTACTTGGCGTTCTGCGCGTTCGAGGTGAACATCTTGGAGCCATTGATAATCCAGCTAGACCCATCCGCCTCCCGCACGGCCCGGGTCTTGCAGGTGGCGACGTCGGACCCGCCCTCGGGTTCGGTGTAGCCCAGGCAGAGCCGGATCTCCCCGGATAGCACGCCCGGCAGGATCGCGTCGGCGAGTTCGGGCGCGCCGAATTGCTTGACCAACCGCGCGACCACCGCCGTGGTGCCCCAGTGGAACCACGGGGTGTGGGCGCGACCGATCTCGAGGTGGAAGATTCGCCGGCGCACCGGGTCGAATCCCCCTTCGGACTCCTGGTACCAGTCCGACGTCAGATAACCCGCTTCGCCTAGCGCCAGATGCACCGGCTCACTGAAGTTTTCACCGGTCTCACGATCGCGCCGAAGCACCTCGTCGGTGACGTGTTCGGCCATGAACGCCCGGGTCTCATCGAGGAATTTCTGATCCTCGGGCGAAAGGTCGACGCGGGAGAAGTCCATCAGGCCGCGTCGATGACCAGGGTGCGGAACCGGTCGAGGGTTTCGAGCGCGTGCGTCAGGCTGTCACCGGGCAGGTGAACGCTGACCCACGTGACGCCCAGCTTCTCCAGCTTCTCCAAGCCGTGCAGGTAGGCGTCGGCGTTGAAGTCGTCGTCGGTGATGCTGCCGCCCTCGAAGTTGGTGAACGTGATGTCGATCGACGTCCAATCCCGTTGCGCGGCATCGCATCTGCGCCGCAGGTCGTCGATGCCGTCGGCGAGCTTTTGCACGGAGTCGATGACGGCGGTGCCGGCCGTTTGGGCCAGCTGTGGCGGCGCGGGGAACGGGCACCACCCGTCGCCGTACTGGGCCACCCGCTGCCGCGAGGACGACGTGTTGCCCCCGATCCAGATCGGCGGGTGCGGATCGCTGACCGGGCGGGGATGCGCGGTAATGCCACGCGCGCTGAAATGCTTGCCGTCAAAGGAGATATCGTCGCCGGTCCAGATGGCCCGGATCACCTGCAGCGACTCCTCGAACAGCTCGGCGCGCTCGTCGTAGCTGACGCCCAGGGCCGCAAACTCGCGCTTGAGGTAACCCACGCCCACCGCGAGCGTGAACCGCCCACCCGAGAGCAGGTCCAGGGTGGCGCCGGACTTGGCCACCACGAACGGGTTTCGGTACGGGAGCACCACGATGTTGGGGATCAGCCGCAGCGTGGACGTCGTCGCCGCCGCGAAACCCAAGGCGACAAAGGGATCCAACGCATCGTGTCCGCCGGCCTCCAGCCAGCGCTGCGAGGGCGCCGGATGGTCGGTGAAGCCGAAACCGTGGATTCCGGCCGCCTCGGTCGCGGCGGCCACCTTGCCGATCCCGTCCCCGCTCACCAGCTCCGGGTTGTACGGATGACTGTGCATCGGGTGGGTGATGGTGAACCGCATGGCGTTAGAACCGCGCGCGGGAGTCGATCGCCGTGTCGCTGGTGCGCAGCGGGCGGATCAGCGCCTCCTGGGCGAAGGAGGCCAGCAGCTCGCCCTCTTCGGAGTGCACGGTCCCGCGCACGTACGACATGCCCGCGCCGA
>NZ_LZLL01000577.1:0-13137 GCF_001669335.1 Mycobacterium sp. 1245852.3
GCACCGCGCGAATCCAGACCGTCGACAAGGCCGAACACCCGCTACTGCACGCGACGATCAGCCACTTCGCCGAACACACCGGAGTTCCGGTGGTGGTCAACACCAGCTTCAACACCGCCGGGCGACCCATGGTGGACACACCGCGCGACGCGCTCGAGGTGTTCGGCGAAGTGGCTGATCGTCGCGTGCAGTAGCGGGTGTTCGGCCTTGTCGACGGTCTGGATTCGCGCGGTGCCGTCGACGTGGGTGACCGCGGGGATGCGGCCCCGCCAGTTTTCGGCGACGTCGTGGACGAACAGCATGTACGGGCTGGGAAGCGGCCCGCGAGTGAAGATCTCGGCCGCCCGCTCGGCCAGCACCATGGGCGCGACGGGCCGGAACTGTTCGCGTCCCTTGACGGCGTTGAGGCGCTCCAGGTTGGCGGGGTGGCGCGGATCGGCGAGCAACGAGCGCCCGCCGAGGGCCCGCGGCCCGAATTCCGCGCGGCCCTGGAACCATCCGATCAACTGGTTCTTGGCCAGTGCGTCACCGACCGCGGTCGCCACGTCGTCCGGGCGTTCATAGCGAACGGCGGCGTCGTCGAGCGCGGCCCTCATCCGTTCCTCGGACCAGCCGCGACCCAGCTGTGCGGTGGGCATCGGAGTGATCGGCTCGTGAAACGATGCGGCCAGGCTCAATGCGGCCCCCAGCGCGGTACCCGCGTCGCCGGCCGCCGGTTGCACCCACACCCGCCCGAAACCGCCCTCGGCGTAAATGCGGCTGTTGGCAACGCAATTCAGCGCCACCCCGCCGGCCAGGCACAGCGCGTCACCGTCGGTACGCGCGCGCAGCCAGCGAACGAGATCAAGCAGCACCTCCTCGATGACCAGCTGCACGCTGCACGCCAGATCGGCGTGCACCGGGTCCAGCTCCGTCGCATCCGCCCGGCGCCGCGGCGCCAAGCGCTCCCAGTCGATCGGTTCGGTGCGGAAACCGCGGTCATCGCAGGCGTATACCCGGTCGCGAAGCTGGTCGGCGAAGCGTGGCCGGCCGTAGGACGCCATGGCCATCACCTTGTACTCATCGCTGGATCGCACGAAACCCAGGTGCTCGGTGAGGCTTTCGTACAGCAACCCCAGCGAGTGCGGCAGCTGTTGGGCGGCCAGCACGTCGAGCTTCTGGTCGCGATAGGCACCGGCCAGCATCGAGGTGCGTTCCCCGCGCCCGTCGACCACCAGCACGGCGGTATCGGGATGCGGGGAGGCCAGCGCCGTCGACGCGGCGTGGGCGACATGATGGCGGACGTGTTGCACGACAGCGGGATTGAGGCCGGGCAGCGCGGTCTTGAGAAACCCGGGTGCGCGCTCGGCGTACAGGGTGCGCAGGTATTCCCAATCCTTGTCGAGTCCGGCGGGATCGACCGGCTCGTCGTACATCAGCGCCGGGTCGTAGGAGTAGCCGATGGCATCGATCTCTTCGGCGGCGACGCCGGCGTGCTCGAGACACCACCGGATGGCGGCGACGGGAAGCTCCCAGGTGGCGAACGGGACGGCCTGCTTACCGTGCTTACGCCGGGAAAAGCGTTCCTCTTCGGCGGCCGCCACCACCTGGCCGTCGATCACCAGGGCGGCGGCGGGGTCGTGAAATACCGCGTTGACACCGAGAATTCGCACTGCTTCCTCCTACCGGGTGCGTCGATCAGCGGCCGGGACGAGCTCCTCACCGGATTCCTCGGAAGCGTCGGCCGTGGCGCGGAACCAGTCCACGGTGGTCTTCAACCCGGTGCGATAGTCGACGGTCGGTTGCCAGTCCAGGCGCTCGCGGGCGAGCGTGATGTCGGGGCACCGCCGTTGGGGATCATCGGTGGCCGGCGGGGTGAACAGGATCGTCGACGTGCTGCCGGCGAGGTCGCGGATCAGTTCGGCGGCCGCCAGGACGGTGAGCTCGTCGGGGTTGCCGATGTTGACCGGTCCGCCGAAGTCGCTGTGCGCCAGCGCGAGCAACCCAGCGATGGTGTCGTCGACGTAGCACAACGACCGTGTTTGCAGGCCGGTGCCCGAAACGGTCAACGGGTCACCGCGCAGCGCCTGGAAGCAGAACGACGGAACCATCCGTCCGTCGCCGGCACGCATGCCCGGCCCGTAGGTGTTGAAGATGCGTGCCACCCCGACATCAACGCGGCCCAGGCGGCGGTGGGCGAACGCGAGCGCTTCGGCGTACCGCTTGGCTTCGTCGTAGACGCTGCGCGGTCCCACCGGATTGACGTTGCCCCAATATGATTCGTGTTGGGGGTGCACCTCGGGGTCGCCGTAAACCTCGCTGGTAGAGGTCAACACGAACCTGGCGCCGCCACGCTCGGCGATGTCCAGCGCCGTCGCGGTGCCCGCCGATCCGGCGCGCAGCGTCTCGATGGGCCGGCGCTGGTAGTCGACCGGGGAAGCCGCCGAGGCCAAATGGAAAACCACGTCGAAAGAACTGCCGATCTCCTCGACCAGGCCGGGGTCGCAGACGTCGTGCTGCACGAACCGGTACCCGGGATGGCCCGCCAGCCGGTGATCGATTGTGCTGGTGGACAGGTCGTCCACGCTGACCACCTCGACACCGGCGGCAAGGAGCCGATCGCACAGGTGCGCGCCGAGGAATCCGGCACCGCCGGTGACCAGAGCGCGGGAGAGCGGACGTACCCGGCTCTGGTACCGGTGGTCCCGGCGGTGCATGCGGGAAGGTGATTGAGTCACAGGATCACCCGGAACGTGTGCTCGGTGTGCTCATGTCGCGCCGGGCGGGTGACACCTTCTCGTAGATGCGTTCGGTGTCGGCGGCCACCCGGTCCCAGGTGTAGCGCGCCCGGGCGCGTTCGCGTCCGGCCTTGCCCAGCGCCCGTCCGCGGCGGCCATCGCAAATCAGGGTCGCCAGGGCGTCGCCGAGCGCATCGGGATCCCTGGGTGGCACCAGCCGGCCGGTGCCGCCGTCGACGACGGTGTCGCGGATCCCGCCCACCGCGGTGGCCACCACCGGGATGCCACACGCCATGGCTTCCAAGGGCACAATGCCGAACGGCTCGTACCAGGGTGTGCATGCCACCACATCGGCGGACCGCAGCAGCGCCGGCATCTCGGCGCGGGTGACCCCGCCGAACAGGCGCACCCGGTCGGCCACCCCGAGGTCGATCGCCAGCTGCAACAGGTGTTGTGCGTGCGAGTCCTCGGGCAGCTCGGTGACGTGCGGGCCGCCCACAACCACCAATTCGGCATCCGGGATGCGCGGCATGGCCCGGATCAATGTCTCAAAGCCCTTGCGCGGCACCAGCCGTCCCACCGATACGACGCGGGGCCGGTGCCCTCGGGCGGCCACCGGACCGTGTGGGGTGAAAGCGTCGATGTCAACCCCGCACGGCACCACGGAGGTCCGGGATCGCGCCCGGCCCATCCGAACCAGCTCGAAAACCTCGTCGGTGCTGGTGGCGGCGACCCAGGTGGCTTCGCGTGCGATCCGGCCCTCCACGGCGATTCGGCAACCCGGGCTGGTGTCGTCGGTGCCCTGGTGCAGTTTCTTGGTCAGGCCCAGCGCGTGGAACGTCTGCACGGTGGGTATCGAGTGCGCCCGCGCGGCGCGCTGGGTGGCCACGCCCGACATCCAGAAGTGCGCGTGTGCCACGTCGGGCGCATCCGTCAGCCACCGGCTCTCCAGGAAATGGGCGAAGCCGTACATGTATTGCAGCAACTGGTCTTTGGGCAGTACCCGGGCCGGGCCCGCCGGGACGTGCACCACGCAATAGCCGTCCGGAGTCTCGACGGACTCGGCAAGCTCGGGATCGTCGCGGCGGGTGTACACCACGACATCGTGGCCACGCCGTGCCAGCGCGGAGGACAGCTCGGCGACGTGGACGTTCTGTCCGCCGGCATCCACGCCGCCCAGATGCGCCAGCGGGCTGGCGTGCTCGGAGATCATCGCGATCCTCATGCGGGCTCCTTCCTCCTCAGTTGCACTGTTCCTCGATCAGTTGGTCCCACTCGGCGAGGAAACGGTCGAGTCCGAAACGGGCAGTGGCGAATTCGCGTGCTGCCTTACCGGAGGCCGCGGCGGTTGCCTGGTCGTCGAGGTAATCTCGCAGCCCTTCGCCCAGCGTCACCGGGTCCGGGCTGACAACGCCTGCCTCGGAGGGGACGACGAAAGGCACCATCGTCGAGCCGACGGCGACGATAGGCATCCCCAGCAGCATCCCCTCGATCAGGGACAGCCCGAGCGAGGTCCAGCGGGCGGTATGCAGGTACACCCGGCGGCGGGCGATCTGGCGCCACAGCTGCGGCGCGGCGACGTCGCCGCGGCCGGTGACCGCACCACGATTGACGCAGATCCCCTCGGTGCCCATGCCCCACACGTCGATCTGGGCATACTTCGACAGCGGCTCCAACAGGTCGGCGCCGACCACACGACCGCGCCGCGCCGGCTCGTTGATCATGGTGGCGGCCCGCGGCACGTCGCCGGTGTATAACTGGCCGGGATCGGTAACGCCGTGATCGATGACCCGAGTCGGCGCGCGACCGCTGTCCCACATCAACCGGTTGAACGCGGTGACGTGCACGAGGGGGATGTCGTGGCGCTCGGCGAGGGGATGGCGGGTTTGGGCTGCGTGTTCGCGGGGCGCGTTGTGCTCGACATAGACCGCCGGCAGGTCGAGGCCGGGGCGCCGACCCGCCCAGCGGGCGACGAGTTCTTCCTCGTGCGGGCGTTGCAGCACCACCAGGTCGATGTCTTCGGCCGCCAGGTCCTCGAGCGGGATTTCCTGCGCGTTGGGCCACGATCGTCCGGCCAGCCCGATGCCGTCCTGACCGCGATCGGCGGCCACCGGAATCAAATAGCGGTGCCCGCCCGCGACGAAGGCCTGCGCCCACGATCCGTGCACGTGCCACACCAGAACGCGCTTTGCTCGGCCGGGATCCAACATGGCGAGCCAGATACCCTAGGACTTCTCCGATAAACAGCGTTTCGGCCGCTGATTTCGAACGCGGCCGAGCCGTCATGGGCCTCCGCGAGCACGTCTATCGGTGCGGCACAATGTGTTTGGTGGAGAAGTGGTCGCCATGCCCGGTGGCGCCTAGATCGCGCCTACTGTCCATGATGCGAACTCCCATGGACACCGGACGAACACCGTCGGACGGAGAACCGGTTTGCCCGCGCGCACCGTCTGGGTCGGCGGCGGCCGCGTTCTTTGCTCAGGCGCTCTTGGGCAGCGACGATCCCGACGCGCTGTTGCCCTTGGCGACTCGCCGGATCAGCATGCGGGTCGCCTTGTCCAGGATTTCCTGCGCCACATCGGGCTTGCGGGCGCGTTCGGCACGGCGCGCCGCCGCGGCGATGGTCAGTCCTTGCTCGTAACCGGTGACGACCCGGGGGTCGACGTAGGAACCGCGCGCCACGGCCGGGGTGTTGCCCAACTCCTGGGCCACCTCTTTCATCACCGCGGATTCGACGCGCTTGGCGACCCGCTGTGAGACCGCCGGGTCGGCATCGGCGAACGCCGTGGCCGCGAGCACCGTTCCATGCCACGTTCGCAAATCTTTGACGGTGTACTCGTCGCCCACCAATTCCTTAAAGCGGGCGTTCAGGTCGTCGGCACGCACATCAAGCCACCCGGATGCGTTGCGGCACGCCAGCAATCGCTCGGTGCGCTCGGGCCGGCGCATCAGGGCGCGCACCGCTCGAACCACTTCGGGGTCCTCGATTTCCACGGTGCGCCGGACCCCGCTCTTGGCCGGGAAATCGAACTCGACGGCGTTGCGCCGAACCACCACATGCTCACACAACAGGGTGGACAGGCCGTAGGACTCGTGCTCCTCGGCGTACTGTTCGCCACCGGCGCGGAAGTAGCCGCGATCCAGCAGCCGCAGCGCGAGCGCCAGGACCCGCTTGCGGGTCAAGCCCTGTCGCGTCAGATCCTTGGCTATCTCGGCGCGCCATGCCGGCAACCGGGTGGACAGTTCCAGCACGCGGTCGAACTTTTCCTCGGCACGCTCCTGCTGCCAGGCGGTGTGGTACAGGTACTGCCGGCGACCGGCCGCGTCGACGCCGACGGCCTGGATGTGGCCATTGGCGTATGGCGAAATCCACACCTTCTTCCATGCCGGCGGAATGACCAGATCCTTGATGCGCTGCAAGGTTTCCGGGTCGGAGACCGGCTTGCCATCCGGTTGGTAATACGCAAAGCCTTTGCCGCGACGCTTGCGCGCGATTCCCGGCTTGCTCAGCACGCTACGGCGCAACCGCATTGTCGTCCTCCAGTTCTGGTCGCTGACTGCACAATTACCCGCCGGAGAAGTCGTTCACACGGCCAAGAAGCGCGGCCGGAATGGAAAACGACCCGCCACAGCGTCGTGGCGGGTCGTCTCGGGACTGCGGTCAGCCGGCCATGAATTCCTGGTAAGCCGACTCGAGGTACGGCGGCAGGGCGGTGACATTGCACTGCCGTTCGGTGTCGCCGATCGGTGCCAGGATGCCGCGCAGGTCGTTGTATTCCTGCGGGTGGCCGGTGAAGTAGCTGCGCAAGCTCGACTCGGCCTGGGGCCGCGGCTGCCCGTAGGCCGCCGTCACCACCTGGTTGGCGCCCGGATGCGCCGCCAGATACTGCTCGGCCGAGCCCTGCACCGCTGACACGGTGTTGTTCACCCCGCCGGGGCTGCAGTCGGGTGCTGCGGCCGCCGACGGTGCGCCGACGATGCCCATGGCCATTCCCCCGAGCAGGCAGCCGGCACTGATTCCGGCCACTTTCCGGCGCGCGACAATGCTGCTGATTTTCATGATTGTGATGTCCTTCGAAAGCGAAGTGATTTTCTCTGAAGAGAGGCTCCCGATCCTCGAAATCCAAAGTAGCGGAATCGAACAGTGCGGACTTTCGCCGACAACGAACGCCGGCGGCCGTCCTGGCCTCTTTAGGGGTCGTTTGCTAAGCGAACGATCAAATGATCCGAGGATTTTTAAGAAACGGGCCCGGTTCTTAAGGAATTGTCAGCGGGATCGTGATGCAATCGTTACCTGAAGCTCGGGCCGATGCGAGGGCGGGAGCCGTCGCCGTCCGCGGGGTGATGTCCGTCGGTGCTGGGCGGCGCGAGGGTGTGCAACCAGGTGTCGACGTCGGGGCCGACGACCACCGCGCGATCGCCAGCCAGTAGCGCTCCGGCGCCCAGCGCGGCAACGGCGGGCTCTACCACGCGGACCTGTCGGGGATCACCTTGCTGCGTAAGCAGTTTCGATGTCAGCTCCGGTAACCGGATGGGGTCGGGCCCGGTGATGGTGCGCGGCGTGTGCGTCTGCCCCAGGGCCGCCTCGACCAGCACGTCGGCGACGGTATCGGCCGCGATGGGCTGAATCAGCCAGTCCTCGACGACCACCTCGGTGTCGTCACAGCTCACCGCGTCGTGATTGGTGGCGAACTCATACCAGTGGGTGGACTTGACGGTCGTGCTCGGCACCGGGCCGTCGAGCAAGATGTCCTTCGCCTGCCGCTTGGCCTCGTAGTAGGCGAAGCCGTCGAACACCGGGTCCTCGATTCCCGCGATCGTCGACACCACCAGGCGCTGCACATCCTGCGTCGCGCACGCGCCAACGAGGTTATGGGAAGCGGCCGCGAGGGTCTGGCCGATGTCGGATCGCCCGTCGGGTGGAAGCGGGTTGGACACATCAATGGCGACGTCGACTCCGTTGAGCGCCTGCGACAGCTCCGCTGCGTTGAACAGATCGACGCCGTGGCCGCGCGAAATCTCGACCACTGCGACGTCGCGCGCCCTCAACCGCGCGACAACGCGCGTGCCCGCCGTGCCGGTCGCCCCGATCACTGCGATCGTCGTCGTCACTACGGCTCACCCCCCGGGCGTTCGTCGTCCGACAGCACCCAGTAGTACCCGGCTCAAACCGGTCAGTTCGGCGAAGCCGGACGTGAGCTTCGTGCACAGATACCGGTGGAGTGATCGGCCGCACACGCGGCCGCGCGTGTCCGGGCGCAACGTGTTACCGGGCGTTTGATACCCCGCGCGGCGGGAACGCCCTAGATGCCGTCGAGCGCAAGTCCACCAACCACCGAGAAGGAGGTCGACGCATGGGAGACCAGAACAGCGGACCGGAGGAAGCAGTCAAGGGCACCGTCGAAGGCGTCAAGGGCAAGGCCAAGGAGGTCGGCGGCGCGATACTTGGCCGCGACGACCTGTCCGAAGAGGGCCAGGCCCAGCAGGACAAGGCGGACGCCCAACGCGATGCGGGCAAGAAGGAAGCCGAAGCCGAGTCGGCGCGGGCCGGCGCGGACGCTGCCGAAGAGCGCCAGAAGAAGAACCAGTAGGCCACCCCGCAAGGGGCCTGGTCCGAAAGTCGGGCCGGGCCCCTTGCGCGCGCCCAGGCTATGCCGACGATCGCCATTCGACTGGTTTCAAGCCGTCCCGCCGGGCTATTCCCCGGCTTGAGCCGCTTTTGGCGGGTGGCGTGCGGACGAGCGGGGTGGCGGATGAGCCTGGGACAGCGGGTATCGAGCATGATCGCGTTTCTGCGTGCGGGCCGCCCCAGGGGCGCGCCCGACGTCGGCTACGCGCCGCTGTTGGCGTTGCTGCCACGGCGCGTGACCGACGACGAAGTCACCGCGATCGCCCGCAAGCTGCTCACGCCCAGGCGCCTCGGGATCGACCACGCAGATGTTGGGGTGGCCATCATCGGGGTCACCGACGCGATGCCCAGCACGGCCGACGTCGAGCGTGTGCTGGTGGCGATGAGATCGGCTGGCGCTCAAGAAGACTGAACGGGTTCAGTCCCGGTGCAGGTCCACCACCAGCGGACGGTGGTCGGAAATGGTCATCAGGTCCGCCTCGACGGCGCCGCCGCGCAGCCGGGGATCGTCGGTCAGGATGTGGTCGAGCTGGCGGTGGGGACTGTCCGCGGGAAACGTCTGCGCCGCGGCCAGCGCCCGCATGCCGGACCAGCGGCGCACCGTTTTGGGGGTCATGTTCAAGTCGCCGGTCAACAGCCGCGGGCCCGGGAAGCCGCGCAGGTCGCAGATCACCCTGCGCAGCTGGCGCCGATTCCACCCCGGAACGAACGACAGGTGCGTGTTGGCCACCGTCAGCCCGCCCATCGGGGTGCGCAACTGCGCGATGACCGCCGCCCGTGGCTCCTCGTCGACGACCATCACCCGGTTGGGACCGGGCAGGTACATGGGGAACCGCATGGAAATCCGCGGTAACCGCAGCACCTGCCAACTGGTCACCGGGTAGCGAGACAGCAGCGCGATCCCATAGGCCGCGGTACCCGGCTGTTCGCGGCCGGTGGCGGCCATCCAGGTCGCCCCCGGTGTGCCGGAAATGGCCGCCACGAACCGGTGTTCGACCGCTCCCATGGCTTCGGCCGCCGCGGCGGTCAGGTCGGCGCGCTCGGACCGCGGCTGATCACAGTCGACCTCTTGCAGGCTCAGCACGTCGGGATCGAGGCGGCGCACGCACTCACGCAGCCGGTCAACCACCACGCCATCACCGACGGTGCGACCGTGCAGGATGTTGAAAGTCGCCACGCGCATAGGCCTTCAACTACCCACTTTCGCGGTCATGCAGTCACCGGGGCGACGCGGTCACCGGAATACGACTTCGCCCACCGTGAGCAGTCGCGAAAGCACGAAGCCCGGCAGTATGGGCGCTGATTCGCCTGCGCTGAAAGCGAATTGGCTGCGATAGCATTGCGCGGCGCGACGTTTGCGCTCCATCGCCCAGCCGGGCGTGCGCACCGAGTGGGCCCGGTCCCAGGGCACCGCCGTGTCGGCCGGAATCGCCCAGTGCCACATCCAGATCGGATATTCCAGCAGCGTGGCTCCGGTGCGCTCACACGCGGTCGCGGCCGCGCGCCCCACGGCTTCGTGATCAGGATGGCCGTCACCGCGCCAGGTGGCCGCACACCAGGTCGCGGGGCCGGCCGCTTGGAGGACCTCGGTCAGCGTCTCGGTGAGCTTGTCCTCGTGGTCTGTCAGCTCGCCGTCGGGCAAACCCAGCAACATCGGCGGAGGGACGTTCAAAAGGTTTGTTGCCCTGCGTGATTCGTATCGAAGGATGGTTTCCATGCGAAGACGCTCCGAGGCCGACGCTCCAGGGCGTGCGGCGCCGCCGTCGCTGGTGCAGACCACGTGAATTCGCGCCCCAGCCGCGGCCAGCTGGGTGATCATGGCACCCAAGCCCAAGGTTTCGTCATCGGGGTGCGGGGCCACCACGACCAGGTTCTTGCACTCCGTCAGATCCAGCGCCGGCAGGGGCCGCTCCTGAAACTCGGCCAGCCACAACGGCGCTGGAGTGCCGCTGTGCGTCAGCGGCTTGGCCGCAAACCTGGCGCAGTTGCCCGCCGGCAGGGTTTTCATGGGTCCCTCGTCGCCTGCTGGCCCGCCAGATGCCCGAGCTCGGCGAGGTCTCGCTCCGCGTGGCTTTGGCGGATGTAGATGCTCAGATCGGCGACCCGCTGCGCGTGCCGCCCATCCTGACACAGGGGGCCCGGGCCCAGCGCCCGCCCGGTGCGGGTGATGGCTTCGTCGACCGCGTGTTCCACCACCGTGCGCACCCTGCGGGCCAACAGCTGCGCGGTGCCGGCCCGGTCGAACGGGTCGTCGTCGATCTGGCTCGCCGCTGCGGTCAGAATCGCGTCACCGGCGGCGAGCGCGGCGTCCACGGCGCCCAGATGCGCCAGCGAATAAGCGTCGGCGGATTGGCTTGCGGCGCAACGGTACAGCGGGTCGGCGACCCGGCGCGCGCCGCCCAGCCAACAGGCGGCGACACCGATGGCGCCATGCCAGAAGCCGGGCCGGTCCAGGTAGGCCCCGGGGTCGCCCACGGCGACGGCCTGGGCATTGGTGAACTGAACCGGCCTGGTGTCACTGCCCGCCATACCGGCGTTCCACCACGTGCTCGGCAACGCTTTGACGGTCGGGTCGGTGGCGGTGACCGCGAACAGGCCGCGGGTGCCATCCGCCAGTCGCGCGGTCACCAGTGCGTGGGTGCAGAACCCCGCACCCGCGCACCACACCTTGGTGCCACTCAGGGTGAAGGCGCCGTCGACGTCGGTGGCCGTCAGCACGGCGTCGGGGGCTTCGGCCGCCCACACGCCCCACAGCTGACCCGGTTCGGGTGGCTTGCCGCCCAGCTCGTGAAGTATCGCCACCGCGTCGACGTGAGCTTCGGCGATCCTGGCCGCCACGATGTTCTCCTCGGCGAGGCGCGCCAGGCGTTGCCAGCGTTCGGCGGTGCGACCGGAGGCGGGAAGGGGTAACTCGAGTCGTCCGGACTCCAGCCAGTGCTCAACCAACCCCGCCGTCACGCGCAATCACCCGCCGCCGATCTCCCCAACGGCCTGAGGTGGGCGAATCCGTGCAGGGCCCGAGCCTCGGTCCGCGCCGGTGTGATCACAGACAGTTCGGTGTGTCGATGAATGCGGTGGCCCGCGGCTTCGAACCGCTCGACCAAGTCGGTCTTCTCACCGGTCGGCAGGGTACGAAAGCCACCGACATGCCAATACGCCCGCGCGTCGAAGCCCATGTCGCCGCCGACCAACTCGTGGTGGCTTTCCCGGTGTCCGGCGCCGGCCTCGTAGTACCGCACGACGCCCACGACCATCTCCGCGCCGGACTTCAGCTGATCGGTCAGCCAGCGCGGGTCGACTCGACCGTCGGCGTCGGTGGTGGCAAACCAGCAATTGGCATCGTCGCTGAACAGGGAGCGCGCATAACCGAACCCGACGGCCCGGGCCGCGCCGGGATTGTGCACGTCTACCTTGAGGAAATGCACATCGGGGCCGTAGTCGCCGGCCAGTTCGTCGCTGCCGTCATCGCAACCGTCGAGCACCACCACGATCTGCACCGGGATCGGCGCACACAGGGCGGCAGTCAGTACCGCGCGCAGACACGCAGGCAGCTTTGCTCGTTCGTTGTGGACGGGGATCACGACGGCTGCACCGTCATATGCGCATGGCACGGCGGTTGACATAACCCCAAGATTTCCCGATTAGCCGCAAGTTAAACGGCTTCAGCGACCGCCCCAGGTTGCCTCGCCCGTTCGCCGGGTATGACCTAAACACCATGGCCGCCACCGACACCCACACCGACGGATCCGCCTGCGCCACGCCATTGCGAGATGCGCTGCGGGGCGCGGCCTCGGCGCTCAAGGAGAAGGGGCCACCCTTCGCCTTAGCCGGCAGTTATGCGCTATGGGCTTACGGCGCACCGGAACCCAGCCACGACGTGGACCTGGTGGTGAGCGAGACCGACGTGGACGCCGCCGTCACCGCTTTGGCCGACGCCGGATTCGCCATCGAACGCCCGCCGGAGGACTGGTTGTTCAAGGCCCGCACCGCGGGCGTGCTCGTGGATATCCTGCATCGCATCAATGGCGTGCCCGTGGACGCCGACACGCTGAACAGGGCCGAACAACGCGACGTGCTGGCGATCCGCATGCCGGTGTTGCCTCCCACCATGGTGCTGGTCCAACAGCTGCGCTCGCTGGGCGAGCACCACTGCGACTTCGCCAAATTGCTGCCCGCGGTCCGCGCGGTGCGCGAACGTCTGGACTGGGAAGCCATTCGGGCGCAGACCGTCGACAACGACTACGCGGTCGCGTTTCTGGTACTGGTCGACCGACTCGGCCTGACGGGTCAGTGATTCCGCAGCTTGGCGACCAGTTTGTCCTTGCTCAGGCTCGAATAGCCGGACATGCCAAGCTCTTTGGCGCGCTTCTTGAGCTCCGGCACGGTCCAGTCCTGGTAAGACCCCGACTTGCCGCCCTTGCGGGAGACCTTCGACTTGCCCTGGCCGGCGGCGGCGTTCGAGATGCGCGCGGCCTTCTCCTTGGAGTCGCCCTTCTTGCGCAAGTCCTGATACATCTTTTCGTTCTTGATCGAGGAACGCGGCATGATTCATCCTCCTGTCCACAGACATCTTCGTCAGTAGTGCCCGCCTCGGCCGGTTCAAAAACCTGCTCAGGCCGGCACCGGGTCCGTGCGCCGTTCCCAGCAGCGGTGCCGCGCCAGGGCGGCGGCGAAGTCCTCGACGAACCGGTCGGGCAGCTCGTCGGCGGCCGCTATTCAGCGGCCGGCCGATTACCTACCATCGATAGGGGTAGTCGAAAGTGGTGGTTCAGACGGCTGAGGTCGGCGCCC